>JAYWMQ010000007.1 GCA_035873375.1 Nitrospirota bacterium
ATACTACGCAAACAGCACCAATCCGTTATCTTTCCGGAAAGAAACGTTTCATTTCAACGTGTTATACAAATATGCTAAACCTTTAAATAGAAACGATCCAAAAAGGGGTTGAAATATAAAAATAAATTGTCTATAATGTCAGAGAGGGGATAGAATGAATGCTGAAAGGGTCGAAAAGGCAATCGAGAAAATAAGAGAAGGCCTCAATAAGGAAGGTGGAGACATTGAGGTTATAGAGATAAAGGATACAATTGTATATGTAAGGCTCAAGGGCCAGTGCAGCAGTTGCATAATGGCAGGGTTGACTATGAAAAACTGGGTGGAAAAGACACTGAAGGAAGAGGTTCCTGAAGTCACAGAGGTAAAAGCCCTCTGAATGTTTGAATGGATGCTAAAAAATGTTTAGGCAGCCTTTCAGAACTGGAATATTTACAGGCATTTACTTGCTGTTGACCTGTCTTGTCTCCTTACCCTCAATAGCAAGTGCCGGGGATATTGCCGAAGTCAGTGATATAAGGTACAATGTCAACGGCACGAACACCCGCATTGTTCTTGAATTTAACCGCCTTCCCGCTTATTCAGCTCACCGGCTCAAGGATCCTGACAGGATATATTTTGACCTTAAAAATGTAAAACTCTCACCTCAAACAATACCGCTTAAAAACCTGCAGAAGGGACTCCTGAAAAAAATCCGCATTGCCCAGTACAACAAGGATACGGTCAGGATTGTGCTTGAACTCAAGAAATTGAACGACTACAGGACCTTCACCCTTGAATCTCCGCCAAGGCTGGTTATTGATATCGGACAGGAGAGGAGCCCTTTTTACAGGGAAAAAAAGATAGTGGTGATAGACGCCGGGCATGGCGGTCACGACCCGGGGGCAACAGGTCCAAAAGGTTTGAAGGAAAAAGATGTAACCCTGGACACAGCCCGCAAACTCAAGAAGATACTTCAGGA
Source organism: Nitrospirota bacterium (assembly GCA_035873375.1). Taxonomy (NCBI): domain Bacteria; kingdom Pseudomonadati; phylum Nitrospirota; species Nitrospirota bacterium. The sequence goes on from JAYWMQ010000007.1 coordinate 959, forward strand.
GCGTTATAACCTTGAGGTCTACCTTACAAGGAACAGGGACGTATATATAGGGCTTGGGGAACGGACTGCTGTGGCTAACAAAAAGAAGGCAGACCTCTTTGTCTCCATCCATACCAATGCAAGTCTTAAAAGACGGGCAGGCGGGGTTGAGACCTATCTCCTGAACTGGACCAACGATACCGAGGCAATGAGGGTAGCTGCAAGGGAAAACGCCATCTCTCTGGAGAAGATGAAGAGGGCCAAAAGTGAACTGGGAACAATCCTTGCCTCCCTGGAAAGAGAGACCAAACGGGATGAATCACTGAGGCTGGCCCATTTTGTTCAGGACTCCCTGTTTAAAAGACTCACCAGGGGTTATCGCGGCATTGGAAACCTGGGGGTTAAACAGGCCCTCTTTTACGTGCTGGTGGATGCAGAGATGCCGTCTGTGCTTGTTGAGGTTGCATTCATAAGTAATCCCCGTGAAGAGCGTCTGCTTGGAAACGGGAAGTTCAGGAAGACCGCTGCCGAGGCAATTGCATCAGGAGTCTACAGATACATCCTCTCTCTCCCGGATGCACCAAAACTTGCAATGAAATAAGGCAATCTGCCACAATTGTAACTGATATTTCACTGCAGAACCCGCAAAGATACAAAGCAAACATTTCCGGGGGGTATGGCCACTTTGAGTGCATCAGCAAAGATATTACTGTATATCGCTTTCTCCATGTCTCTCTTTCTTGTGGAGGGCACTGCAACGGCCTTATGCCTGCTCTCATTGAGTCTTGTTATCCTCCTCTTTCCCGGCATGAGAGGAGGGATTGTACCGATAACCATCTTCCTGCTTACCACTTTTCTGGGCAATCTTTTCTTCTACCCAGGCAGGGTTTTAATGGAAATAGGGCCTTTAGACATAACGGCAGAGTCTTTAAGGATTGCACTGGTAAGGGCAGCAAGGGTTTCAGGTCTTATTGCAGGGGCTAAACTTCTGACATTAAAAACACCGATTGAAGAAATCCTCGGAGTCCTGAAGAGGTTTTTTATGCCCCTTGAACGGATACGGGTACCGGTAAACGAGTTTTTTGAAACAGCATCATTAACCCTGAGACTGCTTCCCGGTATCCGGGATAGAGCACTTGAGAGTTACAGGGAAGGCATGAACAATTCAACAAAAAATGGCTCTGTCCACAGAATCAGGCTTGTCGTAGCCTTAATGCTGCCCCTCATGATCAAAACAATACAGTCTCCTGCAGAACTTCTGCCCGATAAAGAAGAAACGCTGGACCCGGAGTTAAATGCGGTTAAGGGGGTCAGCCATGGGAACAAATAGGTTTTATGTCTTTACACTTATAACCCTGACATCTTTTCTCGGATACCTATGCTACCTGATCCTGAAGCCATTTCTGTCCTCTATTGCCTGGGCCATTGTGTTGAGTATCGTATTTTATCCTGTTTATGCATACCTGTGCAGACTTGTAAAATGGAAGGTACTTGCCTCAGTCATAACCATCTCAATCACCGTTATTATCATTCTGGGTCCCTTCTCATATCTGACAATAGCCCTTGCCAACGAATTAAGCAACTTTGCAGATTATATTAATAAAGAAGGAATCGGCAAGGTACAGGACTGGATAAACAGTCCACAGGCACTCTGGATACAGGAGAGGATAAAATCAACCCTTAACCTGGAAAAGATCGACCTTGCAGCCATTATCTCGGAAAATATCTCCAGGATGGGCAAGAACATCCTGGGGAATGTCACAAAGGGAGTCGCCAATATTGCCTCCGTCTTTATGAATTTCTTCTTAATGCTCTTTGCAATGTTCTTCATGCTTAGAGATGCCCCGGACTTTATAAAAAAATTCCACGACTACATGCCTTTTTCCGAACCGCAGAGGGACAGGCTTGAATCACAGATGAAAGATATGGTCATATCAACCATATATGGTGGAGTGGCTGTGGCCGTTGCCCAGGGGACCGTCGGCGGCATAACCTTCCTTATCCTGGGCATGAACTCCCCGATACTCCTGGGAACCGCTATCGGGCTTATGTCCTTTATACCCGGGGTCGGGACATTCTCCGTCTGGGGACCTGTGGTAATTTATTTCCTTATAAAAAAGGCATTTATAAAGGCCATTATTCTTTTATTTGTAGGCACCTTTATAATAAGCACCATTGATAATATATTGAAACCGATAATAATAAGCGGCAGGACAAGGATGCCGACACTGGTCATCTTCTTCAGCGTAATCGGCGGACTTAAGGTCTTCGGGCTGATAGGACTTGTGCTGGGGCCCCTGGTTATGGCAATGTTTATATCCGTATTTGAAATATTCAGAAATCTTGAAGGAGGTGTAAATGCTGAATCGTGAAGAGTTAAAGGATCTGTCGGAAATTCAGGGTAACGAAAACCATTATGTCAGTCTGTATCTGAATGTAAATCCCATCACAAACCCGAAGGGTGAATATGTCCTGCACCTCAAGAATATGATCAGGGAGGTCTCCGAAAATACCGAAAAGGGGATATACAGAAAGATAAAGACAGACCTTGAAAAGATCAGCGCCTATGTAACTTCCAACAAGCGGGAGTTCAGAAAGGGATTGGTGCTGCTGAGCTCTGAGGAGACGGGTTTCTGGAGGGAATACAATCTCCCGATCCCGGTTAAAAATCTTCTCATTGTCGACAATACACCTTACATAAAACCACTGCTTGATATTGTCGACAACAACCCCAGATACCTCATCCTGCTTGTTGAGAAGGATGAGGCAAGAATCTTTGTTGTCCACCTTGGCGAGATAGTGGAGTACGGAGAGATTAAGACCGAAGACGTGCCGGGAAAACATAAAAAAGGCGGCTGGTTTGCACTTGCCGAGCCCCACTATCAGCGTCACATAGATTATCATGTGGGGCTGCACCTTAAAGAAGTTATAAAAAAACTTGAATCATTTCTATCAGCAGAACGGATCGACCTGATTTTTATCGGAGGTTCGGAAGAAGCAGTTACCATGTTTAAGGATATGCTACCGGAAACTGTAAGGAACAGGATCAAGGGGCAGTTTACGGTTGAGATGTTTTTAAAGCCTGACGAGGTTCTGAAACGTGCAGAACCACTCCTTTCAGTCTATGAAGCCGCAAAGGAGAAAAAGATTGTGGATGAGCTGATAACACGTACCTTGAAGGGTAACCAGGCAGTGCTTGGCCTTGCAGATGTCATCGGCGCAGTAATGGAAGGCAGGGTCCATAAACTCGTATTTGTAAAGGACTATACAGATTCGGGCTTCAAGTGCGTAAACTGCGGCCTGCTCTCTGTCCAGAATATTTCCAAATGCCCGTACTGTGGCAGTGAAATGGAACCTATCGAATATATGGTTGAACTCGTTGTACAGAGGGCTGTTGAGCAGGGGGCAACGGTTGAGGTCCTGGCATATGAAACAGCCTCAATCAAAGAAAAAGGTAATATAGGGGCTATACTGCGATTTTAAACCTGCAGTAAAAACGGCAGTGTGTGCAGCCTGGCATAAAGAACTTTATAATTGTCTATCTACCCCTCCCTGCAAAGGGAGGGGTAAGGCTTATTAACACTTATGGCATACCGATTCCGTCGATTATGGAGTTACACTCAGGGCATTGACCATTTTTCATCGTTATTGCATTAAGTGAAAACCCGAACCGCTCTATAAGGAGCTTTCCACAGGAGGGGCAATATGTGCTCTCCCCTCCCTCTCCCGGCACATTCCCCTCATAGACGTATTTAAGCCCTGCCTCAAGCCCTATCTCCCTTGCCCTTCTCAATATACTCATGGGGGTCCTCGGCTGGTCAAGCAGTTTGTACGTCGGATAAAACTGGGTTACGTGCCAGGGAATAGCAGGGTCTACAGACCTTATAAAATCCGCCACCCATCTCAGAAACACTTCAGAATCGTTATATGCGGGGATAATAAGGGTTGTGACCTCAAGCCAGACTCCCAGTTCTTTCATGAGCTTTATGGTATCAAGGACGGGCTGCAGCCTTGCACCAACTACCTTTTTATAGAAATCGTCATCTCCCTTCAGATCGATATTATTTGCATCAAGATAAGGGGCAAACTCCCTTGCGGCCTCAGGGCTGGTATAGCCATTGCTAACAAAGACATTCTTTATGCCCCGCTCATGTGCAAGACGTGCACAATCATAGGCAAACTCCAGAAATATGGTCGGCTCTGTGTAAGTATAGGATATGCTCCTGCAGCCAGTCCTCTCAGCCTCATTCACCACATCCTCAGGCGTCATATCTTCACCCGCTATATCTGAATGGAGCTTCGGGTACTGTGATATCTCGTAGTTCTGACAATGAAGGCACCTGAAATTACACCCCACGGTAGCTATGGAATATGACCTTGAACCCGGATGGAAGTGAAAGAACGGTTTTTTCTCTATTGGATCTATATGCCGGGCAATTATCTTTCCATAAACGAGGCTGAAAAGGGTACCATCCCTGTTTTCCCTGACCGCACAGCGGCCGCGTTTACCGGGCTTAATTACACAGTAATGACAGCAGAGATGACATTTAACCTTTCCCTCATCCAGCCTTTCATAAAACATCGCCTCTTTCATAAAATAATGATACCACTTTATACGTCCTTCTGCAAGGGCCCTTTTGTCTATTCTCTTTTACAAATCAGCCTGCATAGGTTATTCTATAGCCATGGATGAAAAATGGGTCACATTACGCATTACATACGACCCGCTTGAAGCAGAGATGATCAAGGGTCTGCTTGAAAGCGGCGGTATATCCGTTGTCCTGAGGTCAGCAAAGGTCAGCCCCTACCCTGTAAATGTAGGACGAATGGGGGAGGTCACGATTCTGGTAAAGGAAGAGGATCAGGAGGCGGCGGAAAAGGCTCTAAACGAGGAATCTTATGAATAAAATACCATGGCTGAAATAAAACTGGAGAATGTAAATAAGGCATTTAAGGATACCGTTGTAATCAGGGATATGTATCTCACCATCGCCGAGGGAGAGTTTTTCACTTTTTTAGGGCCAAGCGGGTGCGGAAAATCAACGATACTCAATATGATTACAGGGCTTGAACCGGTAACCTCCGGCAGTATATATTTTGATAATACCCTCGTAAATGACCTTTCCCCCAAAGACAGGGATGTGGCAATGGTCTTTCAGAGCTATGCCCTCTATCCGCATATGACGGTATACGAAAACATTGCATTTCCGCTTAAAATGAAAAAAACAGATAAGAAGACAATCCGGAAAGAGGTAAAAAAGGTGGCCTCTATCCTCGGGCTTGAGGAGCTGCTGCACAGAAAGCCAAAAGAACTCTCAGGCGGCCAGAGGCAGAGGGTGGCCCTTGGAAGGGCGATTATAAGAAAGCCAAAGGTCTTTTTAATGGATGAACCCCTCTCAAACCTTGATGCAAGGCTGAGGATTGAGATGAGGGCAGAGCTCAAGAGGCTCCACCGGGAACTCAAGACAACGATAGTATATGTCACTCACGACCAGGCAGAGGCCATGGGTCTTTCCGAAAGGATAGCGGTCCTGCACATGGGAGAGATTCAGCAGTGTGCAACACCATTAGAGATATATACAAGACCGGCCAACACCTTTGTTGCCGGATTTATAGGAAGCCCGTCAATGAATTTCTTTGAGGCTGAGGTGCTCTCAAAAAAACCGCTGAGGGCGGGCTGTAACAACAGGGTTTTCGAACCTGAAGTCAGGACAATACCTGAGGCTGATACCATTTTACTCGGCATAAGGCCTGAGGATATAACTGTTTCTACTGAAGAGAAAACAGATACAGAGGCAATTGTCGAGCTTGTTGAACTTGAGAGTTCAATCGTCTGGATTGATATGAGATGGAAAGAGACAAGGCTGAAAGGAAAGGCATCAATTGATGAAAAAATCCCGGCAGGTGAAAGGGTTTATATAAAAATGCCTGTTGAAAAGATTCACGTCTTTGACATGGAGACAGGCAGGAGACTATAAGCCTGTTACCCCCCTCAATATTCTCCGCAATGACTGCAGCTCCGTAATCCCACCCTGTATGACTCTCCCTCCCTGTTAACCCATCTTACAACGCCATATTTTGGAACTTCAGGAGCTGAGCTTTTTATCCTGATCATATTTCCCTGCATTAAAGGATAATCTGTTATAAGCCCAACCCCCCCAGCAGATACATCTCTTACAATACCCGTAAGCTGTATGTTCTTTACAGCTGACTGTTTCTTCACGGTTATAGAGTATTCAACAGTAAGCTTCAGAGATACCCTGTCATGTCTTCGCTTGGTCAAAACATTCCCCCCAGCAGAAAAATACGAGTTGATACTAAATTACGATGGATTGTTAAAACCCTTGGAACCGATGGTTTTAACCAATAGTTTTAGCTGTAATATCGGTTGAGCTAATTGGAACATTAATTTACATTATAGCAGTAACTGAACAAAATATACAATGATTCTTCTGAAAAGGACAGGACGCGCCCTGTTTCCAGGACGTTACATCTCAGGCCAGCACTGAAAGAATCTCCTTTAAACTCTTCACCAACTCCGCTTTTGAACACCATGGTCCCTTTATAGAAAAACCTTCCTCATGAAGGTGCAATCTTCCCCTGCAGGCATTCTCGCAGCTCAGTATATCTTCAACCTTAACCGGTGTTTCGGGAGAGAACCGGACCTTTGCAGTCCCATCCGTAGAACTCACAGAGACAATTTTCAATCCCCTTGCCAGGACCTTAAGTTTTATCAGGTCAACCAGGGCAACTGCAGGCTCAGGAAGTACTCCAAACCGGTCCGTCATCTCTTCGCCGAGTGTATTGACTTCCTCATCTGAATGACAGATGCTGAGTCTTCGGTACATACTGAGTCTCAGACTTATATCTTTAATGTATTCCTCGGGAATGTAGGCACTCATGCCAAGGTCTATCGAAGGCTCAAACTCCTCCTCCACAGGCATGCCTTTAAGGGCTGCCACCTCCTGCTGAAGCATCTCCATGTACATCTCAAATCCCACGGCATGGATATGTCCTGACTGATCAGCGCCGAGGAGATTTCCCGCACCCCTTATTTCAAGGTCCTTCATGGCAAGCCTGAGCCCTGCTCCCAGATAGCTCAGTTCCTCTATTGCCTCAATTCTCCTCCTGGCATCTTCAGTGAGCCTGTCAGGCGGGGGCAGGAGGAAATATGCATAGGCCCTCTGATTACCCCTACCTACCCTGCCCTTCAGCTGGTAGAGGTCTGCAAGACCCATTCTGTCCGCCCTGTTGATGATTATCGTATTCGCCGACGGTATATCAATACCCGAACCGATTATGGCCGTTGCCAGCAAAAGGTCTATAGCCCCATCCATGAACCTTAGCATCACATCCTCCAGCTCCCGCCCGGCCATCTGTCCATGAGCAATGGCAAGCCTTGCCTGAGGAACAAGTCTTAAAAGATATTCTCCCATCCCGTAAATGTCCTTCACCCTGTTATGTACAAAAAAGACCTGCCCGCCTCTGTCAAGCTCACTCAGCACCGCCTTTTTTATCACGGATTCATTGAATGTGCTAATCATACTCTTAATCGCAAGTCTCTCCTCAGGAGGGGTCTCAATCATGCTCATCTCCCTGATACCTGAAAGTGACATCTCAAGGGTCCTTGGAATCGGGGTTGCACTCATTGAGAGACAATCAACACCTTTTTTCAGTTCCTTTATCCTCTCCTTATGGGTTACACCAAAGCGATGCTCCTCATCTATTATCAGGAGTCCGGGGTCATAGAACTGAACCTTTTTGCTCAAGAGCCCATGTGTGCCAATAATAATATCAATATCCCCGCGGCTCAAGGCCGCAAGGGTCTTCTTTGTCCCAGAGGCAGATTTAAAACGGCTCAGGAAATCAATCTTTAACGGGAATGCCGAGAACCTTGCCTGGAAATTCCTGAAATGCTGCTCACAGAGAATAGTGGTCGGGACAAGTACTGCAACCTGTTTTCCATCATAAACCGTCTTAAACGCTGCCCGCATTGCCATCTCTGTCTTACCATAGCCCACATCACCACACAGCAACCTGTCCATGGGCCGCGGGGATTCCATATCTCTCTTTATCTCTTCCCATGCCCTGATCTGATCCGCAGTCTCCTCAAAGGGGAAAAAGGCATCAAACTCCCTGTGGAGTTCCGTATCAGGGCTGAAGGAGTAGCCCTCGACTACCTCTCTCTGTGCATAAATGGATATGAGTTTACCGGCAAGCTCACGGACCTTTTTCCTCGCCCTCTCCTTTTTCTTCTTCCAGCGCCCCCCTCCAAGTCTGTCAAGATTGGGGATAACCCCTTCGGCAGCCCTGTACTTCTGAACAAGGCCGATATTCTGCAGGGGCAGATATAGCCTTGCACTATCTGCATACTCTATGACCATGGCCTCTCCCTTGTATGCAGAGGCATGAAGGGGTTCAAGTCCTGAAAACCTCCCCATACCGTGCTCACGGTGAACAACATAATCACCGGCCTTAAGGTCCTCTATAGTTTCAAGCAGTTTTTTAACTCTGGAAGCCTTGTGGGGTTTTAAGAGTGGTCTCCTTCCAAATATCTCTTTCTCTGTAAGGATTATCAGTCCTGGAATATGGAGTCCCCCGGAAAGCACACCAACAGTAATTGAATGCTTCCCGCTATAGCTTCCAATCTCCTCCACGGAAACCATCGGAGCAACCACTCCCCCATCCCCAAGCACCTCATTTATCCTCTTTGCCTGAGATTCAGAGGAGAGCACAAAGACAACCTTCTCCTCCAACCTCTTCAACATTCCGGCAAGCCCGTAGATATCCTTTCTCTCATTATGAAGGAGGCCAAGGCCGGAAAGAGAACTTGTCGATGCCTCTGTCTCACCCTCCATAGGCAGTGAATGGAGGGCAATAAAAGAGGGGTCAGGTCTCAACATTTGACACTTCTCCAAACTTGTGTTGAATGTTGAGACCTGACCCCTTACAGTCTCTGAAAAATAGCAAAAGGTCTCTCCATCAAAGGAGGAAATAAACGGACTCTCTTGTTTTTCAATTGCGGGCATAACTTCGGCCTCGTTAAGTTGGCTGTCGGAGCGCTGGGTATCGATCTCAAAGGTCTTTATATCATCCAGTTCATCTCCGAAGAATTCCAGCCTGATTGGTCTGTCCATATTTGATGGATAAAGATCGAAAACCCACCCCTTCTCACTGAACTCACCTTTTTCGGAAACAAGAGGCACCTGCCTGTAGCCAATTGATTGAAGCCTTTCAGCAAGCCCTTCCCTGCTGATTGTCATCCCTTTTTCAAGCTTTAAGATGGAGAGGGATAAGTCCTCAGGCCTCCACGTAGGAGAAAGGAATGCATCCATTGAACCAATAAACATCCTTCCCTTCTTAAGTCCCAGGATATTTCTAAGCCGTATACCTGTGGAATCGATATCTCCCTGCTCAGGCAGAAACACGGGGGTATCAGATGTGTCAGAACCATCAAGGATGTTTTGATAGAAAAACACGTCATCTCTCAGTGTCCCTGCCTCATTCTCTGTACCGGCAAACAAAATATGGTTGCAGTTCCTGTTTTGAAGGGCCATGAGGGCAACAAAAAGTGCCTTGGTTGAGTCCCTGAGATTGAAAACCTTAAAGGCAGGGGCAGATTGTGCTTCAGCCGTTTGCGGCAAAGCTTTAACAATATCTTTGAAGGAAGCAAGCAGAAGCGACTTCATGAAGCTTGACAGAACCTCTCAATAATCCGCTCAATTATACCCGTTGAGGAGATACCCTGTCTGTAAGGAAGGCTATGAACCTCTTTGACAAGGTCTGCACCAACAATATCCTCTACCTCCCAGTCCCCCCCCTTAACAAGCACATCGGGCATAATTAACTTTATAACCTCATACGGTGTATCCTCGGCAAATATGGTAACGTAACTCACCATCTCGAGGGCTGAGAGGACCTCGACCCGCTGCTCCTGAGGGACTATGGGCCTTTTGGTTTTTAATCTCCGGACGGAAGCATCAGAGTTCACACCGACTACAAGTACATCGCCCAGGGCTTTGGCCTCCCCAAGGTACTGAATATGGCCTGCATGGATCAGGTCAAAACAGCCATTTGTAAAGACAATCCTCTTGCCCTCTGACCGCAGCCTCTCCATCTCTTTTCCGACTTCACCTCTCTGGAGGACCTTTCTATTTTTCATCTATACGTAAAAGCCTCTCTTTTGCCCTTTCAAGTATCTCCCTGTCGCCTTTATATTTTACCATTTTCAATGCGTCGTCAAGAGGAAACCATGAAGCCTCATCAACCTCCCGGTCATGGTTATCCGTACTCCCGCCCATATACTCAATAAGATAATAATAGACTGTTTTATGATACTTTGTATTCTCATCCTTCAGGAAATACCAGTATGAGACAGTATCAAGGCTATCCACTATGCGTCCCCTCAGGCCTGTCTCTTCCTGCACCTCTCTCAGGGCAGTCACCTCCGGCTGTTCTCCCTTTTCAACCAGTCCTTTTGGAAGTGTCCATACCGAACCGTCCTTTACTGAAACAAGAACAACCTTTATTCCATCGCTGTCCCTTCTGAAAACAACCCCGCCGGCAGATACCTGTTTCTTTAGTAAGGCTGGCCTCATCTAAATGTTCCGGCAATCACAGGGTTGTTACGACCTTCTCACTGCCAAAACCTGAAGGACGGATTCAGGAAGTTTTATTGGCTTCATCTGCTCTGACACAGAGGCAAGTTTCACAAGACCGGAGACAAGCAGCTCACCTGTCTGCTTTCTCATTACCTGATGTGAAAATGTAATACTGGCCGCCCCCTTATCCGCTATATCAGTCTCGATCATTAGAATATCGCCGTATCTCCCCGGCTGACGGTAATGTGCCGAGGCATCAACAACAACAAAACAAATTCCCTTCTCCATCAGCTCCTTTAGAGAGACCCCTCTCTGCTCCAGGTATTCAGTCCTTGCACGTTCAAAGTATCTGAGGTAATTGGCATAATAAACTACCCCGCCACAATCCGTATCCTCATAATATACTTTAATCTCTATCCGGTCTTCTGTCACGGGGTACTGCTTCCCGTAAAGATTCTGACAAAGTCATTATAGAGTGCGAATGCCATAAGAAGCAGTAGAAGCGCAAGGCCTATCTTTTGAGTAACAGCAATTGTCCTTTCACTGAGGGGTTTTCCCTTAATCCCCTCTATCACAAACATGACGATGTGACCTCCATCAAGGATCGGAACCGGCAGGAGATTAAGGACACCAAGGTTTACACTCAACAATGCCATAAACATGAAATAGGTCAGGAGGCCTGCAGAGGCTGCCTTCCCCGATTCCTGCAAAATAGTCACAGGACCGCTTATGTTCTTTAGAGACACCTGTCTCGTTATCAACATTTTGATGGAGTCTACAACAAAAAATCCCATCTTATAAGTGGCTGTCACGCCCTTGACCGGAGCTTCAAGAACTGAATCACTCTGAATGGACTCAAAAAAACCTCCTCCGAGTTTTTTGACCCCGATTCTTCCTATAACTACCTTTTTCCCGCCAGGGTCTACTTCTTCAACAGACTGAGGAACAATTTTAAGGTCTAACAGTTTCCCATCCCTTTTTACAACAAAATCAAGTTTCTTCCCCGGGTTCTTGACAACAATATTCACCATATCAAACCAGGTATCAATCCTCTTGCTATCAATCTTCACTATTACATCCCCGGCTTTCAGGCCTGCCTCAGAAGCCGGATAACCCTCCTGCACCTCATCTATAACAGGCAGGATGTTGCTCAGTACAGGGACATTAACAGGAAGTCCTGTTGAAAGCACCGCGGTGAAGATTATATAGGTCAGGAATATATTAAACACAGGTCCGGCAAGAACGATCAGGATTCTTTTTGTAACACTTTGCTGATTAAAAGCCCTCGCCTTATCAGCCTCGTCAAGTTCCTCACCTGCTTCCTCGCCGAGCATCTTTACATAACCGCCGAGGGGAACGGCAGAGAGCATGTACTCTGTCTCACCTATCTGTTTGCCTATCACTTTTGGTCCAAAACCAAGTGAAAACTTCAGGACCTTTACACCTGAAAACTTGGCCACAAGAAAATGGCCGAGTTCATGCACAAAAATAAGAATTCCCAAAAGTATTATTGCTGATAGAATATTAGACCTCCTTTTATACGCTAATTGTTTAAGGAAACAAACAGAGACTGTTTATAAATTACGGTCATTTGTCATTCCGCAATCCTGAACGCATTCGGGAGTCGGGAATCCTTAGACTTGAAGCGTGATTCCTGACAAGACAAAATAACGGAAAAGACGACAAAGGTCCGAGTTTATCAACAGACACAAACTAATTCCCTGAACTTTCTTCTTGCCCATTCATCAGCCAACATAACTGTCTCTATATCCTTAAGCGATACCGGCTCGTGGGCATTGAGCACTTTTTCTATTATAACAGGTATCTGGTGGAAAGTTATACGACCTTCCATGAACGCCTCCACTGCCATTTCATTTGCTGCATTAAGAACCGCAGTGGTTGTACCTCCTGCATTCAAGGCCTCATAAGCATATCTGAGACAGGGAAATCTCTCAATGTCAGGTCTCTCAAAGGTAAGCGCCCCCAATTCATAGAGATGACAGGGTGCCAGAACCCCCTCAAGCCTCTCCGGATAAGAAAGGGCATAAGCGATCGGACCCTTCATATCAGGATGTGACATATGAGCAATAAGCGCTCCATCCAGAAACTCCACAAGTGAGTGCACAATGCTCTGAGGATGTATAATTACATCAATGTCATGTGAAGCAAAACCAAAGAGATAATGGGCCTCTATTACCTCAAGCCCCTTATTCATCAAAGTTGCAGAATCAATGGTAATCTTCTTTCCCATCTGCCAGGTGGGGTGATTAAGGGCTTCTTCGGGTTTTATCTCCCTGAGATCATCAGCCTTTCTTCCATGAAAGGGTCCACCGGAGGCCGTCAGAATCAGCCTCCTGATATCCGAACTGTTATACCCGTGCATGCATTGAAATATGGCACTATGTTCACTGTCAACCGGAATAAGCCTGGCCCCGTATTTTGCTACGGCCTCATTGACAAGTGGCCCGGCCATTACAAGGGTCTCCTTGTTGGCAAGGCCAACGGTCTTTCCCTCCATAATGGCTGATAATGTGGGTAACAGTCCTGCAGAACCCGAGATGGCTGAAAGCACAAAATCCGCCCCCGGATAAGCAGCAACTTCCTGTATCCCCTCGGGACCGGACAAAACCTCTCTAAATCCCGTATTTTCCCTTAGCCTGCCTGCCTCGGCATCATCCGCCACTGCCGCAACAAGAGGCCTGAATTCTTCGATCTGTCTTTGAAAGAGCTCAATATTGCGTCCTGCTGTAAGACCGACCACCCTGAACCTGTCCGGATATCTCCTTATAACCTCAAGGGTTGCAGTACCGATTGAACCTGTTGAACCAAGAATTGTTATATTTTTCATCTACCGGCTTTCAAGAATTAAAAGAGTAAGGAGTCATGGATTGATGGAGTATTGGGTCATGCATCACTCCATCAATCCATGACTCCGACACTCCGGTTTTAAATATCTTCTTATGAAACTACATATTTAACAACTAAATAAACCAGTGGGGTTACAAACAGCATCCCGTCTATCTTGTCAAGCACCCCACCATGTCCAGGAATTAAGGAGCTTGAATCCTTCACACCTGAATCACGCTTGAACATCGACTCCGTAAGGTCTCCAAGGACGGCAATACACCCTATGAGAAACCCTACTGCCAACACCTGATAGATAGTTATGCTGTCTATCAAGAGTATCTTTATCAGAACCCCTGCCAACACCCCTCCGGCCATTGAACCAACAGCGCCTTCAATAGTCTTCTTCGGACTTATAGATGGATAGAGTTTTCTCTTGCCAAAGTTTTTACCGATATAATAAGCAAAACTATCCGACGCCCATACTGTTGCGCCAATAAATATAATCCATTCAGGGCCTGCATCCCTCAGGGCAATCTGCAGACTGAGGATCAGGGGAATATAAGAAAACCCCACGACCACGGGTGCTATATCAGAAAGCGCCTGTTCCGGCCCAGCTTCCCTGTCAAATAGTCTGAAGAGGACCAGGACCAGGAAAGAAACTATCAACAGTAATCGAACCTCACCCCACCCGGTATAAACAGAATACAAAAAGAGTAGCCCCGCAAATATCCCCAAAAAGCTGAGCGATTTCTTTACTCTGTACATTGAATAAAACTCCAACTGTGCACCTGCTGAGATAAAGAACAGAAGACCAAGAAAAAAAACAGATGGCAGTTTCATTATATAAAGATATATTAAAGGCAGCAGAGCTAAGGCAACGATCTCTCTTTTTTTATTCATTATGATTCTGAAGGGGACATAATTCCCCCAAATCTCCTTTCTCTACGCTGATAATCCTGCATGGCACAAAGAAACTCCTCCCTGGTGAAATCAGGCCAGAGTGTCTCTGTAAAATATAATTCAGCGTAAGCGCCCTGCCACAGGAGAAAATTGCTGAGCCTTTTTTCTCCACTCGTTCTTATGATCAAATCAACTGCCGGCAACTCCGAGGTGTCAAGTAACGTCTCAAATTTTTCCTCGGTTATCTCCTCAGGCCTTACCCCCCCGGAAATAGCCTTTTTTACGGCCCTCAGTATTTCATCCCTTCCGCCATAGCTTAACGCAATAACAAGTGTCAAGCCTTTATTTGCAAATGTTCTTTCCTCTATCTCTGTAATGATTGCCTGTATCACGGCGGGCAGTTTTTCCCTGTCACCAATAACTCTGAATCTGATACCCTCCATTATTAAATCCTTCAACTCCTTGGTCAGATACAGCTGCAGCAACTCCATAAGTGTAGTCACCTCATCATCAGGTCTCTGCCAGTTCTCCAGAGAGAAAGCATAAAGGGTGAGCACATCTATCCCTACTTCCTGAGCAGCCTTGATTAACTCCTTTGTCCGCTCAGCCCCCTTTCTATGACCCTCCACTCTGGGCAGACCTCTCAACTGTGCCCACCTTCCGTTACCATCCATTATCACGCCTACATGTCCTGGGATATTTGTCTGCACAATCTACCTTCCCCTTATTGAATATATCTGAAGAATTGTCACCATCGGGTTTTTTCCTCTTAATATATTTCCGGCCTTTATCCCCAGCAGAGGTTTGCTCAAAACCGCCACCTTATCATCAAAAATTGAGTAGTCAAGTACTTTACCACTTATCTTGTCAACGAGTGTCGATCCATCCACAGTAGTACCGGAATATCTGTATCCACGCAACTGGGAGCTCTTATACCCCAGGGCCCTTCCTATCAGTGGATTTCGTTTTATCACTACAGCCTCGTTATTTCTTTTCACCATCCTGTCATTTAGATGCCAGACAACCCCGTCGGCATCTGTTAAAGGAGGCTCTGTTGTAAATTCTCTTACAAAACCTCCCATACTCTCAACACTACGCCAGACGGCATTGCCATTGCTATCTATCAGCTTAAGATGATTGTTATCATCCATTAACAGATAGACAGTCCTTCCTTCTTCATTCCTGAGTGTAACAAAATCGTAAATATTAAAACCTTCCAACCCCCTGTAAGCACCCTCCATCCTGAAACCATCCTGATGATTTATCAGGATTATGGGACCTGAATAACCTTCGGAGTTCGAATATTTCTGGTATAGAATTTTTCCATCCATTACCCTGATAAAGCCATCTGTTTTCCAAAGGGTTTCAAGTTTTTGATCATTCAGCTTATATATATAGGAGTTAACTGCTTCATGACCGGAAGATACCACGCTCAGGAAAATCTCGTCTTTTCCGTCTGTATCAATATCAAACACCTGCATCCGGATAACCGTCCCGGATGGATTCATTTTCAATCGATAGAGGACCTCCAGTTCGATGTCATAGTTGTAAACATATATTATTCCATCACCTGTGCTCACCACCAGATCAATCCTTCCGTCGCCATCAATGTCTCCGGCACTTATGATATCCGCTCCGTTGGGAAGGTCGTAACTTAAAAGCGGGGCATTCTGAACATCTGTAAGAAGCTCTGATCCAAACCTCAACTCACTAAAAAAAGCAGCGGGTATATATAGGGAGTCTTCCGAGAGAATCGCACCATCCGGCCATAACAGGGTTTGCTTCAGATTGATCTTCTCACCTGTGTTCGCGGAACCCAGGATGAGCACAAGGTCTGTCTTTTCTGAAGCAGCAACTTTGAGGAGTTTTTCGGCATCTAACTGTCCAACAGGAGCATCAACGATCTCGAACCTGCCGGTTGTCTTCAATCCCTTGTAGTATGCGTCACCAAGGTAATAATCAACAGATTCTTCCTGATAAAAAAGTAACTTCTTTTTTGAGGCCGATATTCTTGCAATGTCACCACTCTTTGCCTCTCCCTCTATTATTTTACAAGAGGCAACTGCTCCTTCCACCTGAAGGACCTCTATTGCCCCCACAGCTTCTTCAGCCCTCCCGATAGGCTCCTGAGTCACAGGATGATAAAAAAACCCTCCTCTTCTGAGCACCTTTAAGCGCATCCCTTCAGATAAACCGTCCTTGGTTCCCAGGCCAATCCTGACCACCCCGTCATCCACAGAGACAACCTCCCCTGACATGGGCTTAACAAACGAGACCGTCCTCTCTATAAGTGGAGTCAGGGGGGAATCTTCAGCATAGGCATTAAAAGAAACTGCCAATACAAAGAAGAAGCAACAGACAACATACATAATCGATGCTGTGCGTCCTGCATCAGTTATGCTTAAATTATCTATCCTTATATTAAATCTATCGATAGATATATACTTCCCCATCACCTCTCCATAGTTTTCTTGTTATTTTATTATTGAAGGATATATCCAATACATAAAACCCAGAGATTAAAGATATTAGACAATTGAATTATGAAATTGCATCACATGACACGATTATGCAGCAACTCAAAAATAAAGAACCTGTATCAATTAAAACCGGACATTTTCTGCCATAGTCGGCATCCAGCCAGATTTCTACACCGGATTAACTGAATGCTATTATAGCACACTTGACTAATATTGAGAGTATTTGTTAATCTTTATGCCAACAGCATTGGCTTAATATTGAGAAATGCAAGGAGCACAATATGCCTGAGAAAAAGAAACAAAACAAAAAAAATAAATCCGGTGCAACCACAACAGCAAAGAAAAAGAAATGCAAAAAGGCATCAACCGACAAGGAAGTCTCTGAAAGGCAAAGAAGGATTCTTGAGATAAAAAAGACATTGGTTCAACAAAAGGAGCTGTTGCTGCAGGAAGCGGGTTCTGCACTGAATGCACTCCCTGATGAGAATGCATTTCCTGATATGGGTGATCAGGCCACAGCAGAGATTGACAGAAATTTCATGCTCCGCCTCCGCGGACGTGAACAGAGGTTACTGAAAAAGATCGAGCTTGCCCTCGAAAGGATTGACAATGGCACCTACGGCGTCTGTGACATCTGCGGCTGCGAGATCGGGATAAGAAGGCTTGAGGTTCGGCCTGTAACAACAATGTGTATAGAATGCAAAACCGAACAGGAAGAAGAAGAGAAGGTTATAGAGCCCTGATTTTTAAATAAGCAAAGTTTCCTTCCTTAATAGTTCTATCTATTACTTACTATCCTAATGGTTTGGAGACTACTTACCTTTTACATATGTTACAAGAGACCTTATCTGAGACTCGGTCAGTGGACCACCAGCCTTCCAGGAAAATCCAGGCATCATTGTATCAGGAACCCCTTTTTCAATAGCTGCCAAAAGCCTCTTCTCCGGTAATTTCTTGAGTAAAGCAAGTGATGGAGCACTCTTACCTCGCATATGACACATTATACAGTCTGCCCTGAAAAGGTTTGCACCCAGTTGCCCTCTTCCTCTGTCAACATGGCACTTTCTGCAGGGAGAACGGAATATCTCCTTTATATCAAGGTTCTTTCCGTGAAAAGAGTCGATCACCTTTGCCTTCAGATTGAGTATAACAAGTGGCTTTACGGGATCATTCGTCCTGACCTGTACGGTCCTGGATATAAACCCCTTTTTCCTGTCAGTCCTTATGGTTACCTTTATCTCTCCCTGTTCACCAGGAGCGAGGCGGTCTGAACTGACCACCGTTGCAGTACACCCTCACGACGCTGTTACTTTCTCTATTACCAGTATATCCGTCCCGTCATTACTAAAGACAAAGGCATGCTCAAGAAGATCGCCCTGGCTCACATCTCCAAAGTCAAAGGTCTTGTCCTCAAACAATATGGAAGGCTCGGCAAAAACGCCCTGAACTGCTGAAAGCAAAGGGAAAAAAAGGATCAGGGAAACAAGAAAATATTTCATATATTAATCTTACTATAAAAAGACTGCTTTTTGCCATAGAATGCACTGGCCGCAAACAGAGAAAATCTGTAAGCGGTTCTTGACAAAAACAGCATATGATTGTAATATTAAATATGGAAAAAGATGATGATGTTGTAAATATCATTTCCAGGAAATTCTCTGACTTCTCCACCAAAATAGAACATCAAGGCAAACCATTTTATGTTATTACAGATTTACACGGAAGTGAACCTGTTACCATAAAAACCTCCATATATCTGGAAGGAGCCCACATAGAAACCTTAAAAATTACCACATCCGTAAAGGAAAAAAGTGAATTGTCTAATCTTATTGATAGTCAGCACCGCAGGGCAATAAAAAAGGTAACGGAAGAGGAAACAGCCAATAAGACACGAATAGCATATTTCAGGGAAATCAAACGGTTTGTTAAGAAGGGAGAGCTTTCCCGTGCAATGGATGCAACCAGGAAGGCCATTACAGAATTTCCCGAAGATCCCCTTTTGATCTCCTACCATGGATATCTGACTTCAACTGTTGATAATGACTACAATAAGGGTCTGGAAATCTGCAAGAAAGCGCTAAAAAGAGTGAAGGAATACGAAGACTCTGATACGGACTTTCCTTATCCTCTCTTTTATTTAAACCTTGGCAGGACATATGGCATGTCAAACCTGAAAAAAGATGCCATAGAAGCATTTCAGAAGGGCCTGTCCCATGATCCCAAAAACAAGGAACTTGCCTCCGAACTACAGTTTCTCGGAATGAGAAAGAAACCCATCTTCCCTACTCTTCCAAGGAGCAATCCCCTGAATAAATATCCGGGAATTATTCTCACAAAGCTGAAAATCAGGTAGCACCGAATAAAATCCTTGATAAAATACCTGCAATAATTTTAACTTAATCCTGTTATGTTAACACTTGCTATTGATACTTCCACTCCTGTAGGGGGGATTTCTCTCTTTGACGGTGACTCTGGTCTCAGGGGGGAGATACGTCTTGGAATAAAACGGACTCACTCCGAGCAGATCATGAAGAGCACTGACTTCCTGCTTAAACATTGCAGTACCGGATTCAATGAGATAGATTTTTATACAATCGCCATCGGGCCTGGCTCTTTCACAGGTCTGAGGGTTGGCCTCAGCACCGTCAAGGGCCTCTCATTTGCAACCAACAAACCCATTGTAGCCGTATCCACTCTTGAGGCCTTTACCGCCTCGTTTCCCTTTACAAAAAAATTGATCTGTCCCTTGCTTGATGCAAGGAGAAAGGAAGTCTACGGGGGACTGTTCAGATGGACCGAAACAGGGCTCTGGAAACTTGTACCCGAGGCTGCGCTTGACATAAAATCCATTTTAACCCTCATAAATGAAGAGACCGTCTTTACTGGGAGTGGCGCCGCACTTTATAAAGATGCTATTCTAAGTACCCTTGGAGAGAGGGCCCATTTCCCGGGGGAAAACCTTATGCACCCACTGCCGTCAGCCCTCTGTATTATCGGTCTGCAGAAGGCCGGGAAAGGAGAGTTCTCAGACCCTGTAAAACTGACTCCCACATACCTGAGGAAATCCGAGGTGGAAATTAAGATAAAGACCTGACTTCAGCCGCAGATAAACGCAGATATGCGCTGATTTTAGAAAATTATTTTATCCTGGTATCTTACAAGTAATCTGCAGTAATCTGCGGCTAAATTTTTTAATTAAACTCTGAAAAAAAGGAGAAGATAGATGAAGATAGGTATTATTGGACTTGCAAACTCGGGTAAGACTACGATCTTTAATGCACTTACCGGACAGAATATCCCCACCACGGTTTACCCGACTACAGAGGCACAACCCAATGTCGGTGTTGTGAAGGTGCCTGATGAGCGGGTGGAGAGACTAACAGAAATATACCAGCCAAAAAAGGTCACCCTTGCAACTGTTGAATACATAGATTACTTAGGAATAACAAAGGGATACCCTCAGCAGAACCGCAAGGTGCTGGACATGATAAAGGATGTGGATGCCGTGGTACACGTCATAAGGGCCTTTGAAGACGAATCAATAATCCATCCCACGGGAAATGTCGCCCCTTTGAGGGACGCCGAAACAGTTGAACTCGAACTGATATTTTCGGACCTCGAACTGGTGGAAAAACGGCTTGAGCGGATGGAGGAAGGTGCAAGAAAGGGAAAGAAGCAGGATGAAAATGAACGGGCCGTGCTCCTTAGATGCAAGGAAGTGCTTGAAGAAGAGATTCCCCTGAGGAGAGTTGCTTTTAACGAGGATGAACTCCTCTCTTTGAGGCACCTCCAGTTTATCTCCATAAAACCGGAAGTTATGCTTCTGAACCTGCATGAGGATGACATTGGCTCTGAAAAAGGCTCTGCCCTGGTGGAGCAGCTCCGGAAAAGGTTTGAGCTCCCTGTGGTAGCACTTTCAGGCAAAATAGAGATGGAGATAGCCCAGTTAGGTCAGGATGAGGCAAAAGAGTTCCTGAAAGACCTTGGAATAGAGGAACCCGCAATGGCCCGGCTTATCCGCATCTGTTATGACCACCTCGGCCTGATCTCATTTCATACTGTCGGCAAGGATGAGGTGAGGGCCTGGACAATCAAAAAAGGCACCACAGCCCAGAAGGCGGCAGGCAAAATCCATACTGATATTGAAAGGGGATTTATCAGGGCCGAAGTCATCTCTTTTAACGATTTCATCCAGTCAGGCTCAATGGCAGCTGCCAGAGAGAAGGGACTTGTAAGACTTGAAGGAAAGACCTATGAGGTCCAGGATGGGGATATTATTAATTTCAGGTTTAATGTATAAATGCACTCATCACCTCCTCCATTATCCTTTCAGGAAAGGCCTTGTATTTAGGTGACAGGTGCATGGGGATAACCTCTCTTACGCCTGCCCGGCTTGCTATCTCACCTGCCATCCGTGCAGTCAGATGGTTTCTCTGAAATGCCCGGTCTCTGTCCTCGTCCAGGAAATAGGCCTCAATATACAGGGTATGTGAGCCCTTGGCAAGCTCCACCACCCTCTCAATATTCTCCGCTGATGGCGAGATATCCATAACATAGGAGACCTTCTGCCCATCAGTGATCCTCACAATATCGCCAAGTTCATTCATTGAATATTTACGGCCTTCAATAACCGCAGAAAACCCTTTCTTCCCTTCCCTTATTGCAGCCTTGAAGTCGGAAAGCCACGGGCCAACCGGAAGCCCCCTTTCCAGGAGCACCGCCTTATCAATGTTTATGTGGACACTCTCCTCAATGCAGAAGCCAAGAACGGCAATGTCATGCCTGAGACAGATGGCTTTTACTGAAAAGAGCGGGTCGTTCAGTATGGTTTCAGAGCTTTCCGTAGTGCCTCTATCAAGTCTCTGAAAGCCACTTCTTGCGGAAAACTCTGTTACAGTAACCGAAGAGTCCGACACTTCATGGACAGAGAGACTGGCCGGATACTCTTCTATAAGGTTCCAGGTATAGCCCCTCAATTTACCCTCCACACACTCTGTTATTCCCTCCGGACCATACACCCTGAGGGGTCTCTCTCTCCTGAGTATTACCCTCAGTATCCGGTCAAACCCGGTAAAATGGTCGATATGGGTATGTGTCACAAAGACGTCTGTTATCTTGTGTATCTCCCCGGCTGACAGACGGCCTATATCTCCTGCATCAAACAATAATGCCCTCTTTTCCCTCAGTAGCCTGAGGTACACAACAGGGTCTTCAAAAGGGCCGTTAACCGTCCTGTGATGAAAGGTGGGCTTCATATGTATAATATAACTGATTCGTTCAACTTCAATCCCGTAAGCTCCAGCCCCATATATTGTCTTTATACAACCATTAGAGTTAAAATAATCAGATAAACCAAAAGATTTGCCGGAGACAAGATCATGAATGAAGGATATGAGAGGGAAATGTTTAATTTTAACAGGATAAAGAGGCTGCCTCCCTATGTCTTTGCCATTGTTAATGCCCTCAAGCATGAAGCAAGGTTACAGGGAGACGATATTATAGACCTTGGTATGGGAAATCCCGACCTGCCGGCTCCAAAACATATAGTTGACAAACTCTGTGAGGCATCAAGGAATCCCAAGAACCACAGGTATTCTGCATCAAAGGGGATAACCCAGCTGAGAATGGCAATATGTGAGTGGTACAAGAGGAGATTTGATGTAGATCTTGACCCTGAATCAGAGGCAGTCGTGACTATCGGGTCCAAGGAAGGCCTGAGCCACCTGGCCCTTGCCATAGTAGAGCCCGGGGATGTAGCACTCACACCAACCCCTGCCTATCCGATCCATCCATACAGTGTAATAATTGCAGGAGGAGAGGTAAGGAGTGTACCTATAGGGCCGGGAATAAATTTTCTTGAGGAACTTGAAAAGGCCTACAAGAATACGTGGCCAAGACCAAAACTCCTTATAATCAACTTCCCTCACAATCCGACCACAGAGGTGGTTGACATTGAATTCTTCAAATCCGTTGTTGATTTTGCAAAAGAGAACAAACTCATAGTGATCCATGACTTTGCCTATGCCGACCTTATCTTTGATAATTATAAGGCTTCAAGCTTTCTTCAGGTCCCCGGGGCCAGGGATGTTGGTGTCGAGTTTTTCTCCCTCACAAAGAGTTATTCCATGGCTGGCTGGAGGGTTGGTTTCTGTGTCGGCAACCGCAAACTTGTAGGCGCACTCATAAAGATGAAGAGCTACCTTGACTACGGGATGTTTCAACCTATTCAGATAGCAAGTATCGTTGCTCTGCGTGGCCCCCAGGACTGCGTGGAGGAGATAAGAAAGACCTATGAGAAGAGGAGAAACACTCTCTGCAGGGGACTGAACCGGATGGGCTGGGAAGTAAAGCCCCCGAAGGCCACAATGTTTGTCTGGACAAAGATACCGGAACCCTACGTCAAGATGGGCTCCCTTGAATTTTCAAAATTCGTACTTAAAGAGGCAAAGGTGGCCGTATCACCCGGCATAGGTTTTGGAGAGGGCGGGGATGAATACGTAAGGTTTGCCCTTGTTGAGAATGAACACCGTATAAGACAGGCTGTTAAAGGGATCAGGAGGTTATTCAAATAATGATAAATGTCGGGATTATCGGTTTTGGGACTGTGGGAACAGGCACAGCAAAAATACTGCTTGAAAACAAGGATGTCATAGAAGAGAAGACGGGCCTGCAGATAAACCTTCAGAGCATTGCCGACCTCGATATCAAAAGGGACCGGGGCGTAAAAATACCTGAAGGAATACTTACTCGTGAAATCTCCGATGTCATTGACAACCCTGATATCCATGTTGTGGTGGAACTTATCGGAGGAATTCAGCCTGCAAAGGATTTTATCCTCCGGGCATTGCGCAACGGCAAACACGTGGTGACTGCCAACAAGGCCCTCCTTGCTACAGAGGGGAGAGAAATATTTGAAGAGGCTGAAAAGAACTCTGTATCCGTAGGTCTTGAGGCGGCGGTTGCAGGCGGTATACCAATCATAAAGGTTCTTAAAGAAAGTCTTGTGGCCAACAGGATTCTTTCAATTTACGGCATCATAAACGGCACTTCCAACTATATACTCACAAAGATGACAGAGGATGGCATTGATTTTTCAGATGCACTCAAAGAGGCCCAGAGTCTGGGTTATGCAGAGACCGATCCAACCCTTGACATTGAAGGATTTGATACAGCTCACAAACTCACGATCATCTCCTCACTGGCCTTTGGCATTCCCCTCTCTTACGAGAAGATTCACATTGAAGGGATTACAAGACTCACGTTACAGGATATAGAGTTTGCCGGAGAATTAGGTTACAAGATAAAGCTTCTTGCGATTACAAAGTCTGTAAACGGAGAGGTTGAGCTCAGGGTGCATCCAACCATGATACCTGAAAAATACCTGATATCCAGGGTTGACGGCGTCCTGAATGCTGTTTACGTTATGGGAGATGCAGTTGGCGAAACCCTTTATTATGGCAGAGGGGCAGGAGATATGCCGACAGGCAGTGCTGTTGTGAGTGACATTGTGGACATAGCACGAGATATTAAGAACAAAGGTGTCTCCTCTCATGGTATTGAGTTTATCGGGAAAAGGAGTGACCTTAAAATAAAGGCTATAGGTGACATAGAATCCATGTACTATTTCAGGTTCACCGCCCTTGACCGTCCTGGTGTCCTCTCCAGGATATCCGGAATCCTCGGGGAGTATAATATAGGCATAGCTGCAGTTATACAGAAGGGCAGACGGGCCGGTGCAGCAGTTCCGCTTGTAGTGCTGACTCATAAGGCAAGGGAGCGTGATGTTCAGAAGGCCCTTCAGGAAATAGACAGGCTCGACGTCGTAGCCGACAGGACAGCCTTTATACGTGTTGAAGGCGAGGAAACAGAGGGATTAAACGATTGACGAAGGACGATTTAATCTGGTAATCTTCAATTCTTGAAGAGGAGGCAATTTATGGAAGAGATTAAGCCGGATAAGACCATTAACATAAAAGGCCTGGTCTGCCCTTATACCTTTGTAAAATCCAAACTCGCTATAGAGGATATGGAGGTTGGAGAGGTGCTTGAAATTATTCTCGACTATCCGGAGGCATCAAGAAGCATACCCAAGTCCATGGAAGACCACGGCCACAAGGTACTGAAGGTTGAAAAGATCAATGACACAGACTGGGTAATTGTTATAAGAAAGGAGAGGGAGTGATGGAACTTAACGACGAGCAGATACATCGTTACAGCAGACATATTATTTTACCTGAGGTTGGAGGCAAGGGACAGAAGAAACTGCTCTCGGCAAGGGTCATCCTGGTTGGCGCCGGGGGGCTCGGGTGTCCGGTGGGTTATTACCTTGCTGCAGCCGGTGTGGGGACTATAGGAATAATAGACAACGACACTATCGAACTGAGCAATCTGCAGCGCCAGATCGCCCACAATACAGAGCGTGTCGGCATGCATAAGACCGACTCGGCAAAGAAGACATTCGAGGCACTTAACCCGGACGTTAATGTGATTGCAATAAAGGAGAGAATTACAAAGGATAATATCCTTGACCTTATAAAGGATTATGATATTGTAGTAGACGGCAGTGACAACTTTCCCACAAGATACCTTGTAAACGACGCCTGTGTCCTCTCCGGCAAACCGTTGGTGAGTGGTGCAATCCTGAGATTTGAAGGCCAGGTAACTACAATCCTGCCTAAAGAGGGACACTGCTACAGGTGTCTGTTTGAGGAGCCACCTCCTCCGGGGCTTGTCCCGTCATGTCAGGAGGCAGGGGTTTTGGGGGCGCTTCCAGGTGTTATAGGCGGATTGCAGGCCATGGAGGTGCTGAAGCTGATACTCGGAAGGGGAGAGCCACTAAAAAACCGGCTACTCATCTACGATGCCTTAAAAACATCCTTCAGAAAGGTCAAGATACCCAAGAATCCTGCATGTCCTGTATGTGGAGAAAACCCTACAATTACAGAGCTTCATGATTATGAGGCTGAATACTGTCAGATGAGGTTTTAAAAAGGTCTGCTTTAGTCACAGAGGGGGAAACGGAGTGGACAGCATTGAAAGCGGTCCCGGAGTAGAGGGAGACAGAGTGCCTTCAAAAGTCTTTTTTGCACCTGCAAGGGTTACGAAGTGGAAATATGACGACAGTATGCCCGGAAAGCTTCAACGCCTCCTAAAAACCTTTAATCTGTCTGCAGTATTTGACAGAGACGAGTGGGTAGCAATAAAAACACACTTTGGTTCCCCGGGTGCTCACCGGATTGTCAGGCCTGTCTTTCTGAGCAGGGTCGTTGACGCAGTAAATGAAGTGGGGGCAAACCCCTTTGTCACAGACACGGTAAGGATCAGGGGACTTGAATACCTGAAGGTGGCAAATTCAAACGGAATAAACCATCTCTCGGTCGGAGCCCCTATAATACTTGCTGACGGACTCTTCGGCAATGACAATATCATATTGCCCGCAGGTGAAATTCTCGGCAGGATTGCCGTGGCCTCGGCAATACATGATGCAACGGCCATGGTGGTCTGCTCCCATGTAAAGGGACATATAAATGCCGGATATGCCGGGGCATTAAAGAATATGGCCATGGGTGGTGTAAGTTCCTCTCACAGAGAGTGCGGATGGAAATGCGGCAGGGGATCCATGCATACCATCGGAGAGGGAGAACTTACATGGGATATGGAACTCTGCAACTACTGCATGCAGTGTGTGGAGCTCTGTCCCCTTGAATTGATCGCATTCAAAGATAAAAAACTCAGGTGGGACAAGGAGCACTGCTGGAGATGCGGCCGTTGTGAAAGGGCTTGTCAGACAGGCGCCATCCACTTGCCGGGAGATGACGAAAGGTTCATGAAGTCCCTGGCAGAGGCTGCCATGGTTGTACTTAAAACCTTCAGGCCCGACAAGATAATCTACATAAACTTCCTCACAGAGATTCAGCCTGAATGTGACTGTATGCCGGCGGCTGATGTACCTGTTGTGCAGGATATCGGCATATTGTTAAGCAACGACATAGTTGCAATTGAACAGGCCTCCATTGACCTTGTTCTGAAAGAAAAACACCTGCCGTCCTCCATGGCTGAAGGAGTGGATGAAGAGGGCGATATATTTAAAGGGCTACACAGCAAGCCCTATGAGCTACAGGTATCGGAGGCTGAGCGTCTCGGCCTTGGCAGCAGACAATACGAGTTAGTCACTGTTTAATTAAGTAAGGCTCACCATCCTGTTAATCTGCAAAGAAAGGAAAAATACATGTTGATAGAAGAGCGGCTCAGGGAACTTGAAATCGAACTCCCTGAAGCACCCTCCCCCCTCGGCTCTTACACCCCTGCCCTGAAGACCGGAAATCTGCTCTTTCTCAGTGGAATATTACCCCTGAAAGACGGGACTCTGATTGCAGAGGGTATCGTTGGCAGGGATGTTGATATTGATACTGCCGGAGAGGCAGCACGCCGGATAGTGGTTAATGCCCTGTCAATCGTCAAGGAGACCTGCGGTCTCGAAAATATCAGCAGGTGCATCAGGCTGAACGGTTATGTTGCTTCAGGGACAGACTTCCATGAACAGCCCGCGGTACTGAATGCAGCCTCTGACCTTCTCAGGGAGATATTCGGGGAAAGGGGTATTCACACAAGAACAGCCGTAGGTGTTGCTGTCCTGCCGATGAATGCACCTGTAGAGATAGATTTTATTTTTGAGGTGAGACCAATAACAGACGGGCAAACAACAGACGGGCAATTACAAAAAAGGATAGGGCAACCACAGGGGGGTGCCCCTACCGGGATTGTGCAATGAAATACAATCCCGACATCCATCACCGCCGTTCCATTCGATTGAAAGGGTACGATTATTCACAGGCGGGATTATATTTCATAACCTTTTGCACACAAAACCGATTGTGTTTGTTCGGGGAGATTGAAAAAGGAGAAATGATTTTAAATGATGCGGGCATAATGATAAAAACCGTATGGCATGAAATACCGGAATATTATAATGAATTCAATGTTCATGAATTTATTGTTATGCCAAATCATGTTCATGGAATCATTCAAATCATATCCAATCCCGTAGGGGCTGGCCCCCGTGCCTGCCCTATCTGTTGCCACCCTATCTGTGCCTGTCCTACCCCTACCCGCCCTATCAATGAATTTCGACAAACAAACGGGCAATCAACAACGAATGGTCGACAGACAACGAATGGGCAACCACAGGGGGATGCCCCTACGATGTCGTTATCAGATATTATACATCGGGTTAAAACATTAACCACAAAACGGTATACGGACGGCGTTAAAAATAATGATTGGCCTCGGTTTAACAAAAAATTATGGCAACGCGATTATTACGAGCATATTATCCGTGATGAAAAATCATATTATCAGATATCAGAGTACATACAAACCAATTCTCTGAAGTGGCAGGATGACGAATATTATGCATAAAATCACGAAACCCGTAGGGGCCGGCCCCCGTGCCTGCCCTATGTCTTGCCCAACCCATGCCTGCCCTGACATTGATGAACATCAAGAACAGATGAACATCAAGAACAGCGGGCAACCACAGGGGGTTGCCCCTACATTATTATCCTGAATCATGCAAAAACCTTCGCCCATAGACAGTCAAACCTGATTTCTGCCATATCTGTTATAATATTGATTCCATGCCTAAACCTGTAATCGCAATAATCGGAAGGCCCAATGTGGGCAAATCCACACTATTTAACAGAATGACCCGCACACACAAGGCCATAGTTGAAGACATACCTGGTGTCACGAGGGACAGGATTTATGAGGAGGCCACTTATGACGAGAGGGAATTTATCGTCATAGATACCGGCGGCCTCTTCCCTGAGACAGATGAGGAAATTCTGATTCAGACCAGACAGCAGGCCATGTTTGCCGTAGAAGAGGCTGACCTTATAGTGTTACTCCTTGACGGCAAAGAAGGCCTTACAGAAGTGGACAGGCAGATTGTCAATATGATGAGACCTGTAAGAAAAAAGGTCCTCTATGTGGTCAACAAAATAGACGCACGCAACAGGGAGGACAGGCTATTTGACTTCTATTCCCTCGGGGTCGATGAACTGATTCCTTTATCAGCAGCTACTGGATACGGTTTTGCTGAATTCATGGAAAAAGTCCTTGAAAACCTGCCCGAAAAAGAGGCTACCGAAAAGGCCGCTGAGGGCCTGCCGGGAATTGCCATTGTGGGAAAACCGAATGTTGGAAAGTCCACCTTTGTTAACTCCATGCTTGGAAAGGAGCGAATGATTGTAAGTAGTGAACCAGGGACTACACGGGATTCCGTTGACAGTATCTGCAAATATTACGGAAAAGAATACGTCATCATTGATACAGCAGGACTACGCCGTAAATCAAAGATAGCAGACTACTCGCTGGAGAAATTCATGATTATCAGGGTGGTCAGGAGTATCGAAAGGGCTGATGTTGTACTCCTGCTCATAGACGCCCGCGAAGGTATATCAGAGCAGGACCAGAAGATAGCAGCATTGATCAGCAGATATGGAAAAGGACTTGTCCTGCTCTTTAACAAGTGGGACCTCATTGAAGACCCCGACAAGAGGTACAAGGAACTCCTGAGGGAGGTCCACTGGAAACTGCGCTTTGTTGAATATGCCCCTGTCCTGACAATATCCGGACTCTCACACAAGAGGATTACAAAGGTCTTTTCCATGGTTGATGAGATTATAAGCGAACGGAAAAAGCGTATATCCACCTCAGCCCTGAACAAATTCGTCTCGGAGATAGCCCAGTTACTCCCAACACATAAGGGTAAAAAGACAAAAATATTCTACATGACCCAGACAGACATCGAGCCACCGACTTTCGTCCTGTTTGTAAACTATCCCCAGGTCTTCAAACCGGAACATGTAAGGTTCATAGAAAGACTCATACGGCAGAAGTATACCTTTAAAGGTACCCCCGTAAGGGTCTTCATCCGTCAAAGGAGCAAATGAAATAAACCTTACCCTTTCCGCAGCAGTGAGATCTCAGAACAGCGCATAAATAAACGGTGCCATGGCTGAGCAAGGATTATATCCTTATACCTGGGTTCTCCATAAGAAGCCAGCCCCATTACCTTGTATTCACCGGAATTAATCTTGAAACCCGTGTAGTAAGTGAAGGCAGAATAAAAGAGGCCCGGCGACTATTGCTTGACATGGTCTCATATCAGGGGTTAACATAAAACATAGTCCATGATAGAACTTATAGGCAAAAACGTATTAGTAGAGGCAAACGGGATAACCTATACCGGCAAACTCGTAGAGATAAGCGAAACTGAGGTACACCTTGAGACAGAGCTTGGATGGGTGACACTTATGACGGAACATGTGGTTAATATCAGGGAGGCAGAAGAAGGGGAAGACTTGGAGGGAAAGGCTTGGAGTGATGGAGTTGCAGGCTTGGAGTGATGGAGTGGAGACCACTATCCCATGTTTTTTTCAATCGTCAATAATTCAATACTTCAATAGTCAACCTAAAGGTCCCCAAAAAGAAACTGCAAAAGTGCTGCTCCCACTATTGAGGCCGTCTCAGCCCTCAATATCCGTTTGCCAAGCCCCGCGCTGATAAATCCGGACTCTTTTGCTCCCTGAACCTCCTTATCAGTAAAACCACCCTCGGGCCCTACCATGTAATAGACAAAGGAGCTGGAAATTGAAGATGGCGGGTTGAAGCCTTTCTTCTCACTTTCAGAAAAGATAATCCTGAGTGATTCATCCTCCAGACTGTCAAACACATCCTTCATTTTGCAGACATCGTGAATCACCGGAACCAGCAGCCTTCCCGACTGTCTGGTCGCCTCTTCTGCCACTCTCTTCCAGTGTTCAAGCTTTCGGCTGAACCTGACCTGTGACCTCTCGGTCACCACAGGGAATATCTCTCTTACACCCAGCTCAGTCGCCTTCTGTATCACAAGGTCCATTCTGTCTCCTTTCAAAAGGCCCTGAATCAGCACAAGGTGCAACGGAGACTCTGTATCCATGGGGCATCTACCCAGGACCTCAAGCAGGATTTGTTTTTTTCCCATCTCCCGCACACAGGTCTTTAAAGCAAGCCCATGACCGTCCAGGACTATAACCTCATCATCCCTTGAGACCCTGAGTACATCCCTGAGGTATTTCAGGTTTTGATCTGTGACAGCCAAATCTCTGTCATCCGGGTTTATTGAAGGAAGGATTATACGAGGCATGACATACTATTTTGATTCGCGGCTAAGTGAAAAACTCCTTTAACTTCTCCATAAACCCACTCTGAACCTCATCACCGCTTAAACTTGCAAACTCTTCAAGGAGTTCCTTTTGTCTTTTGGTGAGTTTTTTCGGTACATCAATATAGATTCTGACTATCTGATTGCCCTTTGAGTAACCTCCGAGCTTTGGCACTCCACGCCCCTTAAGGACAAACTCCTTTCCCGAAGGTGTGTGCGGAGGGATTTTAATCTTCTCGTTACCATAAAGCGTTGGCACCTCAATCTCCGCCCCAAGGACTGCCTGTGTGAAACTAACGGGGACATCGCAATAAAGATTCAGCCCCTCCCGTTTAAAGAATTTATGAGGTTTAACGGTAATAACTATATAAAGATCACCTGATGGACCACCATTGGTGCCGGGTTCTCCTTCTCCTGACATCCTGAGCCGTGAACCTGTATCAACACCGGGAGGCACCTTGACAGACAAAACCCTGAACTTCCTGACCCTGCCGTCTCCACCGCATTCCGAACACGGAGTTGTGATGAACTGTCCAGTCCCTCCACACCTGCTGCACGTCCTTGTTACTGAAAAGAAACCCTGCTGAAACCTTCTCTGACCTGCTCCGTTACAATCAGGACATGTTACGGGACCATGCCCCGGCTTGGCACCGGAACCTCCGCAGACCCCGCAGATTTCCCAGCTCGGCAGCTTGAGTTCTTTTTCAACACCCCTGACAGCCTCCTCAAGGGCAAGAGTAAGGTCATATCTCAGGTCAGCGCCCTTGGTTGCCCTGGCCCTGCCCTGCCCTGCAAAAGTCCCGAAAAAATCCCCGAATATATCCTCAAATATATCCGAAAAATTTGAATTAAAGGGCCCAAAACCGGCACCACCGCCGCCCATTCCTTCAGCAGACCCAAAACGGTCATAATTAGAGCGCTTCTCGGGATCACTCAGGCAGGCATAGGCCTCATTGATCTCCTTAAACTTGTCTTCTGCATCCTTGTTTTCCGGATTCCTGTCAGGATGGTACTTCATTGCAAGCCTTCTAAAGGCCTTTTTCATCTCACCATCTGTAGCATCCCGGTTTACGCCCAGTATTCTGTAATAATCTTTCATATGTATTAATGTATGTTCAGGTATCGGGTTTTAGGTGACAGGTTCTAAACCTGCCACCTGTTATCCATTACCAGTACCTACGATTTGTCCTTATCAACGTCTTCAAACTCTGCCTCAACTACGTCTTCCTCAGCAGGCTTACTACCATCACTCTTTTCCTCAGAAGCGCCACCAGCCTCCTGCTGTGCCTGGGCACCCTTATAGAGGTGTTCTGCAAGCTTATAGGAAGACTGTGTCAGCCGCTCAATGGCCGCCTTTATCTCTGATGCATCAGTGCTTGTATCCTTGACTTTCCTGCAGTTTTCGAGGGCCTCTTCGATCTCCTTCCTCTCTTCCTCTGAAATCTTGTCCCCATAATCCTTCAAGGACTTTTCCACGCTGTAAACAAGATTATCCGCCTCATTTTTTGCCTCTGCAAGCGTTTTCTTCTTCCTGTCCTCCTCAGCATGTTCTTCAGCGTCACGGGCCATCTTTTTTATCTCTTCCTCAGTAAGACCACTTGATGCAGTTATCCTTATAGACTGCTCCTTGCCTGTACCAAGATCCTTGGCAGAGACATGAAGTATGCCGTTTGCATCAATGTCAAAGGTAACCTCGATTTGTGGCACCCCTCTTGGCGCTGGAGGAATTCCCACAAGCTCAAATACCCCAAGGACTTTATTATCTGCAGCCATCTCCC
This sequence comes from Nitrospirota bacterium, assembly GCA_035873375.1. NCBI lineage: Bacteria > Pseudomonadati > Nitrospirota > Nitrospirota bacterium. The sequence continues at coordinate 33,750 of JAYWMQ010000007.1, forward strand.
TTTCACCCTGGAAGATCTTTATGGTTACAGCCGGTTGATTATCGGTTGCAGTTGAAAATATCTGACTCTTCTTGGTGGGAATTGTGGTATTCCTCTCGATTATCTTTGTAAAAACCCCGCCAAGCGTCTCAATTCCAAGTGACAGGGGGATGACATCAAGGAGAAGTACTTCCTTGACCTCGCCTTTAAGTACAGCCGCCTGAATAGCCGCCCCTATTGCAACCGCCTCATCAGGGTTGATGGTCTTGTTCGGGTCCTTACCAAATATCTTTTTCACAACTTCCTGAACTTTTGGTGTTCTCGTCTGTCCACCAATGAGCAGGACCTCATCAATATCTTTCTCTGTCAGTTTTGCATCTTCAAGCGCCCTCTTGCATGGACCTGCCGTCCTTTCAATAAGATCTGAGACAAGCTGCTCGAATTTTGATTTGGTAAGCTTTATAACAAGGTGTTTGGGACCTGTTGCATCCGCGGTTATAAAGGGAAGGTTTATCTCTGTCTCCAAAGCAGTAGAGAGTTCTATCTTTGCCTTTTCAGCAGCCTCCTTCAGCCTCTGCAGTGCCATCCTGTCCTGCTTCAGGTCAATCCCCTGGTCCTTCCTGAACTCCTCTACCAGCCAGTCTATAATCCTGAGATCAAAATCGTCACCACCAAGAAATGTGTCCCCACTTGTAGAATGCACCTCAATAACACCCTCACCTATCTCAAGAATGGATATATCGAAAGTGCCTCCACCAAGGTCATATACAGCAACCTTTTCTTCTGCCTTTTTATCGAGCCCGTAAGCAAGGGCTGCTGCCGTAGGCTCGTTAATTATCCTCAGGACATTCAATCCTGCTATTTTCCCGGCATCCTTGGTCGCCTGTCTCTGACTGTCATCAAAGTAGGCAGGCACGGTTATAACGGCATCGTTAACAGGCTCGCCAAGATAGTCCTCTGCAGCCTGTTTCAGTTTTTGCAGGATCATTGCAGATATCTCCTGCGGAGAATATTTCTTGCCACGTGCCTCTACATGGGCATCCCCGTTAGAGGCCGGAACAATCTTATAAGGCAGCCTCTTCATGGCCTTCTTGACTATTTCGGAATCGTACTTCCTGCCCATAAGCCGCTTTATTGAGAATATCGTATTCTCGGGATTTGTAATGGACTGACGCTTTGCAATCTGACCAACCAGCCTTTCACCCTTTTCAGTAAAGGCAACTACCGAGGGTGTTGTACGGCTTCCCTCCTGGTTTGGTATCACTACAGGCTCACCACCCTGCATAACGGCCACAACTGAATTTGTTGTCCCAAGGTCTATTCCAATCGCTTTCCCCATAATATTTATTCCTCCTTCTTTATTTCTTCTGTTTATTCAGGTTGTTCATCGTAACGACTCTCATTCCCCGTAACATCATTACTCATCCTCGGGTTTGGTCTTCTTGGAGACTGCTACCAGAGCCGGTCTTATAGTCCTGTCCTTCAGCATATAGCCTTTCCTATACTCTTCGACTACAGTCTTGTCCTCAAGATCGCTTCTCTCTACCTGGCTCATCGCATGATGATAAGCCGGATCAAAAGGCTTTCCAACTGCCTCTATCTCGCTAATACCATACTTGTTCAATACCTTTCTGAACTCCTTTAGCGTCAGCTCAACACCCTGAATGAGACTTTCTGCAGAAACTTCCTTTTCAGCATGCTGTATGGCCATCTCAAGGTTGTCAAGCACTGTCAGCAGATCCTGAAGGAGTGGCTCAGTGCCGTATTTTAGCATTTCTTCCTTATCCTTCTGAACTCTCTTTTTATAGTTCTCAAATTCTGCGTAAAGTCTGAGGTATCTCTCCCTGCTTTCAGTCAACTCAGCCTCCAGCTCCTTTACCCTCTCTTCAGGCGGCTGCTCAACCGGCACCACCTCTTCAGGCCCCTCTTTTTTCTCCTCTACAGGGTGTTCTTCCTTTATTTCCAGATCCTTTATCTCTCTTTTTTCCATTCCTGATATCTCTCTTTTTTCCATTCCTGACCTCCTTCATCTAAAATTTCCGTTAGGAATCTTGCAGTTACATCCACAAGTGATATGGCGGAAGAGTAATCCATCCTTGTAGGCCCTATTATCCCAACGACTCCAGCAGGCTTATCCCCCTCTTTATATGTTGATGTAATGATGCTCAAGGTCTTCATCTCTTTAACTGTGTTTTCCGCACCGATTACAACCTGAACCCCCTCCGCATTGGCAAGACTGTCTATCAGTTTTATAACTGCATGTTTATCTTCTATCGTCCTTGATATCTCCTTTATCTTCTCTATGTCGGAAAACTCGGGCAGCTCCAATATCTCGGTGAGACCCGAGATAAAGACATTGGCCCCATAACAGGACATCACATCTCCGCAAAGGCTGAGGGCCTGCAATATAAGTGTATCGCATAGCTCCTTGTCCCTTACCATCTCTTCAAGGAGACGCTGCCGTATCTCTTTTATAGTATATCCCGAAAACTCTCTATTGAGATAACGGGCAATCTTGTTCAGGTCATTCCGTGAAAAAGAAAAGTTATTTTTAAGAATCTTATGTTTAATTATACCTTCATTGGTAAATAAAATTACAGCTATTCTGTCATCACTGTAAGAAATAAGTTCAATGCGCCTCAGGGTGCTGCCGTCCGGCCCTGGAGAGACTGCAATGCCAAGGTAGTGGGAGTGGATCGAGAGGGTCCTTGTTGTCTCGTCCAGCAGAGTATAAATATCTTCCCGTAAGTCTTCCAGCCTCCTGGTCAATGAGTCAATGAGGCCCTTGTGGCAACAGACATTTTCATCCATAAGATTCTCTACATAGAATCTGTAACCCTTGTCTGTAGGTACCCTGCCCGCTGATGTATGTGGCTGGCTCAGGAACCCCAGTTCCTCAAGGTCTGCCATTATATTTCTGATTGTGGCAGGAGAAAAATCAAATGCATACTTCCTGGTTACATACCTTGAACCAACAGGATCAGGGTTGTTTATATAACTATGTATAACAGCCCAGAGAACTTTTATGCTCCTCTCGTCAAGCATCCGGAGGACTCACCTCTATGAATGGAAATCTTATATTAAACATACGCAACCAGAGAAATTTCGTCTTGATGTAGGGATATGTATCTTTTAACCATAATCTGCTTCTTTGCAGCAATGCATCTCTTTAGCACTCATTAGCTTAGAGTGCTAATAATTTAACAATTATTTCGTATGCCTGTCAAGTGGGACAAAAATGAAGGAAAAAAGACAGATGCGGGTTTTTCTTTTTTCCTTTCGCTTGCCAACACCCCTGCCAAGCGGTTAAATTAAAACTGCATGATTGGCCGGAGATTAATCAAAAAAACAGAGGCACTGCTTGGAAAAGAAGAGGGAACTGTATATAAAGACCCCGGCGGCAGGGTTAATGTATGTCTTGTATATCCAAACACATACCACGTCGGCATGTCCAGCCTCGGGTTTCAGGGTATATACTCAATCCTTAACTCAAGGGATGACACAGTATGCGAAAGGGCATTTCTGCCTGATGAATCAGACCTGATAGAGTTTGAGCGTACAGGCTCCGAGCTCTTCTCACTCGAGTCAAAGAGGCCACTTAGCAGGTTTGATATCGTTGCCTTCTCTGTATCCTTTGAAAACGACTATCCATCCATCCCGCTGATGCTGAGACTTGCACGGATAGGAGCCTTCAGCTCAGGGCGCAAGGAGAGGGAGCCTTTACTCCTCCTTGGAGGGGTATGTGCGATGTTCAACCCGGAACCCCTTTCAGATTTTTTTGACCTCATATTCATAGGTGAGGCAGACGGCAGCCTTGACGAACTAATAGAGGAATATAAAGGATCTGAAGATAAAGGGTCATTTCTCAGGGCAATCTCTGAAAAAGAGGGTTTTTATGTCCCGGGAAGGTATGAGATCATATACTCTGATGACGGGAAGATAAAAGAAAGAAGAACTACAGGAGCCTTCCCCCGGACAATAAGGAAGAGGACGGAGAGGGTACTGAACGGCAGACTCAGGCCGGCCATCACCACACCGGAGACAGAGTTTTCAAACATGTATCTCATTGAGGCCATGAGGGGATGTGTCTGGAGTTGCAGGTTCTGCGTTGCCGGACATATATATAATCCTCCACGGCACAAGGACATAGGGATATTGAAACAGGAGATAGACCTTGCCATGGAGACTACAGGCAGGGTCGGGCTGATCGGGCCTTCACTAACCGACTATCGTTATGCAATAGAGGCCTTGCAGATAGAGGGGGTGGACTTCTCCATTACCTCCCTGCGGGCAACACCAAAGGCGGAAAAGCTCCTCTCCCTCATGAAAGGACACCGCAGCATATCAATAGCACCGGAAGCGGGCACCGAACGTTTAAGAAGAATAATCAACAAGAGGATCACTGAAGAGGATATCATGGAGACGGCAGAACTGATACTCCGGCATGATATTCAAACCCTCAGGCTCTATTTTATGATCGGTCTGCCATTTGAGACAGAGGAGGATATAAACGGGATAATCGATCTTGCCAAAAAGATCCGCTCACTAAACACGCGGGGCACCATAGTCCTGAGCACAAGCACCTTTGTTCCAAAACCTTTTACGCCCTTCCAATGGCATCCCATGACAGCGGAGAAGACGATCAAGGCCAGGCTGAAAATGATCAAGTCAGGCCTGAACATAAAGGGGATCAGGGTATTTCACGACGTTATAAAATACGCCTTTATGCAGGGTGTGTTTTCAAGGGGTGACCGGAGGCTCTCCAGGGTATTGCATGACATGAAAGAACACGGCAGGTGGAAAGAGTCGACCAGGAATGCCGGAGTGGACCCTGACTTTTATCTCTTCAGGGAGAGGATGTTTGAAGAGATACTGCCATGGGACTTTATTGATGCAGGCATTTCAAAGGAGGCACTGTGGGGGGAATATATGAAGGCACGGGAGTCAGCGGGCCTTCACTGAAGAGAGAATGGCCAGTCCCAGGATAAACAGGACAAGCACTGAAAGCACCGCAGGCCTCTGACTTCCTGCAGCAGATGAAATTATGCCAAAAAGCACCGGCCCGATTATCGCTGATGTCTTTCCTGCAAAGGCATAAACACCAAAATATTCCCCCTCCATACCCGGAGGTATGAACCCCGAAAAAAGGGCCCTTGACGCAGCCTGTACACTTCCAAGCCCCAGGCCGGCCATCGTGGCTATGCCCCAGAAGAATCGCTTGTCTTCCACAAGGTATGCACACACTGTAACTGCAATCCAGAGTAAAAGTGAGAGGACAACCACCTTCTTTGCCCCCCACCTGTCAGTGGGAGTTGAAAGGGCGATTGAGCCAATCATTGCAGTAACCTGCACAAGGAGATACAGAAAAACGAGTTCGGAACCAGTAAAGGCGAGTGTAACCGATGCATAAATACCTGAAAACACAATAATCGTATTAACTCCATCCTTATAGAGCCAGTAAGCAAGGAGGAATCTCCTCACTTTTTTAATTCGCAGAACATCTCTCAATAATCTCAGGGTCTTCCTTATCCCATCAAGTGCTGACTTTCGGGGTGACCCTGATGGCCTGTCCGGAGGCAGAAAATAAAATGCGGGCAAGGCAAAGAGGAGATAGAAAATCGATACCATTGGCCATGAAAAACGAATCACCCCACTTTTTATAAACAGCAGGGATATCAGGAGAGCAAGTACCGAACCCGCGTAACCAAGGCCAAACCCCCATCCCGAAACCCTTCCCTGGTGGTCTTTTGGCGCAATATCAGGCAGATAGGAGTTATAAAAGACGAGAGAACCTTCCATAGCAATATTTGCAATGATGATAAGCAAAAAGGCCTCAAAAACCATACCCTTTTCAATAAAGAACAAAAACGCAACAGCAATCACACAAACAAGGGAATAAGCCATTAGCAGACGTTTTCTCATGCCCGCATAATCAGATATACCACCAACAACAGGAGAAGTAAGAGCCACTATCAGCATACTGAGAGAGACCGCCCTTCCCCACCAGAGGTCACCCTCTGCCGGGGTTTCAGCAATCACCTTCACAAAATAGACCGGAAAGATTACTGCAGCAATCACCGCAGAATATGAGGAGTTGGCAAAGTCATAAAGACACCAGCTTAGTATCTGACGTTTGTTTTTCATGAACATGAAACTCAAGAAATTCTATCCACAGATTTCACGGATTTTCGCAGATTTTTCTTAAAACACTAATTTAAAGTACAATTCCCCGAGGCTTTCGGGGAATAACAGATAAAAAGTTAGATTTACGATAAATTAAAAGCCCTGAGAGCTGTCACCCTGAATTTATTTCAGGGTCTCGTTTTTGGAAGTTCTGAAATAATCTTGATCTTATTTTTAAATCTGTGAAAATCCGTGAAATCTGCGGATAAACAAGTCTTTGTTTATTTTCCGCTCAATTCATGAACAATATCAACAAGGGCCTTTGCCATATCAGGAGAGGTCTGGGGAAGTATGCCGTGTCCGAGATTGAATATATGCCCCCTTGCTGCACGGCCCTTCTTCAGTATATCCCCGGCCTTTGAACGCAGCACATCTTCTGAGGAAAATAAAGTACACGGGTCAATGTTGCCCTGAACAGAGACTTTTGAACCAAGACGCTTTATCGCCCTGCCTATATCAACCCTCCAGTCTATACCTATGACATCGGCACCGGATGTACGCGCCTGTTCAAGCAGCCCCCCGCAGTTATTGACAAAGTAGATTACAGGCACTCCAAGCGGTATGAGCGCCTTAATGGTTTCTTTCACATACGGTAATGAATATACTCTGTAATCATCCGGGGCAAGGGCACCTGCCCAGGAGTCAAAAACCTGCACTGCCTGTGCACCTGCCTTTATCTGTGACGAGAGATAGGCTATTGTAGTATCCGTTATCTTTTTCATCAGGGCATGGAAGGCCTCGGGCTCCCTGTACATCATGGTTTTGGTATTAATAAAGTTCTTTGATCCGCCGCCTTCGATCATGTATGTGGCAAGTGTGAAAGGGGCACCTGCAAAACCTATAAGAGGAACCTTCCTCCTCAATTCCTTCTTGAGTATCCTGATTGTCTCAAGGACAAAAGGGACACTCTCCTCAGGCACAGGCACCCTCAACCTCCCGACATCGTTCGCTTTTCTTACCGGATTACTCATGACAGGCCCCTTATTCTCATAAAACCTGAGCTTCATCCCCATGGCCTCAAGGGGAATCAGGATGTCGGAAAAGAGTATGGCAGCATCAACACCCAGCAGGTCCACGGGCTGAAGCGTCACCTCGGCAGCGAGTTCCGGGGTTTTGCAGAGTGTAAGAAAGTTCACCTTGGTCCTTACCCTCTGATACTGGGGCAGGTACCTGCCTGCCTGACGCATTATCCAGACAGGTGTATAATCCACATCTTCGCCACGACAGGCCCTGAGAAAAGTATCGTTCATAAAACCTCCATAAATTAATCAGCCGCAGATTTACGCAGATTAACACAGACACACAATTTCTATAAACAAAAAAACTGTTTTTTTGAATCCGTGAAGATCTGCGTAAATCTGCGGCTAAATCTTTATATTTATTTCTTTGTTACCCCCTCATTCTCTTAGGCATATAACCACAGAAGGGCTCTTCATCAAGGTAATCTCCGGAGACTGCGTACGCCCTTGCCCGGCATCCACCGCAGACATTTATATACTCACAGGAGCCGCAGCGGCCTTTATAGCTCTTAAAATCCCTCAGTTCCCTGAAGAGCTCGGAGTTCTCCCATACGTCCCTGAATGACTGTCTGAATATATTACCCGCCGGCAGGGGAAAGTAACTGCAGGGCAGTACATTGCCATCCACATCTATAAGGCATATAACCTGACCTGCAATGCAGCCCTTGGCACCACCGGTTGAAAACTTGAGGGACCTCCTCTCAAATCCTTCTCCATCCTCACGGGCCTTCTGCCGGACGATCCTGTAGTAATGGGGTGCACAGGTCGGACGTACGAGCATCTCCCGTTCATCCTTCTCCATCCGGTAATGCCACTGAAGTATCTCTTCGTAATCTTCTTTTGAGATGAGTTCCTTCATCATCTCTTCACCCCTTCCGGTAGGCACGATCATGAACATGTACCATGCCGTGGCACCAAGGCTTTTGGCAAGCCTGTATACATGGGGGATATCCTCCTGGTTACGTTTTGTGAAAGAGGAATTTATAATAAACTCTATCCCGTGCCTCCTGAACAGTTCTGCAGCCCTTAGCGCGCCCTCAAAGGCACCAGCCTGCCCGCGGAAGTTGTCATGCACCTCTGCAGTAGAACCATCAAGGCTCAGGGAAACTATCTTTATCCCTGCGGCCTTCATCTCTCTGCACTTCCCGTCATCTACCAGAACACCGTTTGTTGCAAGGCACATCCTTAAACCCTTTTCCGTCCCATACCTCGCTATATCAAAGACGTCTCTGCGCATGAGGGGGTCACCACCTGAAAGCACAATAACAGGTTTGCAATAACCCGAGATATCGTCCAGTACCCTGAAGGCAGCCTCTGTTGAGAAATCCGGGTGCTCCTGCACAACTGTCTCTGAGGCAGAGCGGCAATGCAGGCACCTGAGATTACACCTCCGTGTTATCTCCCAGGCAATCCACTTTGGATTGAATTCCATGTCCATAAATTTAATCTCTAACCCATGGCCTTTGCCAACTTATCACTCCACAGATACCCCTCAATTGACTCAAGGAGGGGCAGAAATGTTCTGTTGTCCATGGCTGAGACAGCTATTGCCCCATACCTGTTGCAAAGGTTGTTAATCTCCTCCACCGGAACTCTGTCAATCTTGTTAAAGACCAGCAACCTGTGCTTGCCGGAGAGTCCCAATTCATCCATCAGCCTCTCAACGGACTCTATGTGCTGCTCAAACCTGTCACTCGATGCATCAACAAGGTGGATAAGGAGGTCTGCATCCTCAAGCTCTTCAAGGGTCGACCTGAATGCAGTCATAAGGTCTTTGGGAAGGTCTCTTATGAACCCGACCGTATCTGTAATTATAACTTCCCGCTCCTTTGGAAACCTCAATCTCCGGCTTGCAGTGTCGAGCGTGGCAAACATCCTCTTTTCAGTGAATGTCCTGCTGTTGGTAAGGTTATTCAGCAGGGTGGACTTGCCGGCATTTGTATATCCGATAATAGAGACTATCGGAATGTCTCTCTCGATCCTGCGGTGTTTTCGCTGCTTTCTTGCCTCGGAGAGTTTTTTCAGCTCCCGCTCAAGCAGGTGTATCCTGTCACGCACCCTTCGTCTGTCTATCTCAAGCTTCATCTCACCAGGTCCTCTTCCGCCGATGCCACCTGTAAGACGGCTCATGGCAGTACCCTTACCGGAGAGTCTCGGCAACCTGTATTTCAGTTGTGCAAGCTCCACCTGCACCTTACCGTCACGGCTGTGGGCCCTTCTGGCAAAGATGTCGAGGATGAGCTGGGAACGGTCTATAACCTTCAGTTCCGTAAGTTCCGTTATCGCCTTCATCTGTGAGGGAGAAAGGTCCTGGTCAAATATCAGAAGCGTTGCACTTTTTGTAAGGGCATCGATTATCAGGTCTTTCAGCTTACCGGTCCCCATAAGGTAACGGGGGTTTATCTCCTTCAGTCTCTGGATGATTGAACCGAGGACCAGGACATCAGCAGATCCGGCTAATTCACTCAGCTCCTCAATGGATTCCTCCTGCTCATACCTTGGCCTTGCTGAAGCACTTATGAGGATCGCCCTTTCCCTCGGGTCATCCTGTGATATGAGATTGCGGCGCTCCATCTCCTCTTCAATCGCACGGACAGAGGGCAGGAAATCAAACCGGAAAGAGTGAAAACTCTGAGGGGCCAGTACTTCATAGGGTTTGCCATCTCCATCAGGTAGCAGATAAGCAACATAGACCCTGTCAGGAAGCGCACCCTTTATACTTATTGCAGCAATCATATCGAGCCTCAGGAGGGCAAGGTCTGTGAGATCGTCCTGGTTGAGTGGTTCATCCCTGAGGTGCGTATGGATGAGCCTCATCCCCCGCAGGGACTTTCTACCAAGGGGATAATCACTCAGGTCAGGGATATAAAGACCCCGTGCATCTCCAACAATGACATGCGTTACTACCCCCGACCTTGTAACAAGAATCCCTATCTGCCGCCCGATCCCCTCTGATAGCCCGGTTATAAACCTTGCAACCTCAGGGGTAACGATCTTCTCTGAAGGGATGCGTCTTCTGTATATCCGCTCAATGGCGTTTATATCCTGTTTCTTTAATCCTGATAAATTACCGTAAACCGTTGCTATATGCGTTCCTCCTTATTGTTACTGACTAAACTCATTTTTACTGCAGTAAATCCAAAAAACACCACAGTAATTATGGTTATTATATTTTAACACAAAATATCTCTCCATCTCCCAAGGTTACCGATTAAAAACCCGTCAACTCCTGGGAACAGACATGGATACAGAGTTTGAACGGGTTTAATTATCACTTTTGCATCACCCGGATGGTGATGCGTGATAATTACCTCGGAGACAGACAGGATGTCTGTCGAGAATGAGTGAAAATTCTGTGTCCATGTCTGTTCCCCATCTCTCCATCTCTCCCACATGCCGGTGTTCAGGAGAGTATCTGTTTCAATGCCCTTGCTATGGTCTTTCTGGTAAATGGTTTCTGCACAAAACCTTTCACACCGCTGTCAAGCAGCTCCTTAATGCCTGCCAGACCCTCATGACTGTAGCCGGAGCAGAGAATGACATTTACATCAGGGTCTATGGACTGCAGACTCTGGAAAACCTCGGAGCCGCTCATCCCCGGCATAATCATATCAAGGAGGACTATCACTATTTCCTCCTTTCTTTCCCTGAAAAGAGTAATTCCCTCCATACCCTTAGCCGCCGTAATAACCGTATAGCCAAGGGACGCCAGCAGATCCTTTCCAAGCTCTCGGATATTCTGATCATCATCTATCACGAGTATCGTTCCACTGCCGGTCAACTCCTCTTCCGCAAAGCTCTCGGAATCTTTAACCTCCCCCCTGCACACAGGGAAATACATATTGAATCTCGTCCCCCTGCCGGGCTCGGAATAAAGATTAATATAACCACCATGGTTTGTAACTATTGAATGGATTATATAGAGACCAAGCCCCGTCCCCTTTCCGGTATCCTTGGTTGTAAAAAAAGGATCAAATACCCTGCTCTGGAGATCATTATCCATTCCCGCTCCTGTATCGGATACAGCAAGCTTTACAAAACCGCCATCTGAATCTGAGGCAATTCCGTTTGCAGCCCCGTTTTCCCTGCCGACCCTGTCCGTTTCTATCCTTAATGTTCCACCATCAGGCATGGCGTCTTTGGCATTGATGGCAAGATTCATGATTACCTGCTGAATCTGCGTAGGGTCAGCTTTTATCGGTGGTATTCCGTCCCTGAGATTCAGTTCGATGTTAATCTCTTTGGGTATGCTCCTGTTTAATATGTCAAACGTCTCTCTAATAATTGCATTAATGTCCACTACCTTCAACTCAAGTTTTTCCTTCCTTGTTATACCCAGTATCCTGCCGGCAAGGGCTGCCCCCTGCTGTGCCGATTTTTCAATAATGTCAATCCCCTTATATATCTGGTCATCCTTGCTGATTTTGTGCTTGATAACCTCCGCATAACCAAGAACAGCAGTGAGTATGTTGTTAAAGTCATGGGCAATACCCCCGGCAAGTGTCCCTATTGCCTCCATTTTCTGAGCCCTGAGCAATTGCGCATACAGCTTCTTTTCCTCTGTTATATCCCTCTGAATGGAGACAAAGTTGATAGTTCTGCCACTGTCGGAGTGGATGGGAAAAATAACTGAAGAGACAATAAATTCCTCACCGTTTTTCTTTCTGTTAATCAGTTCACCCCTCCAGGGATTTCCGGACCTTATGCTGTTGAATATATCTGAATAAAAATTTTCATTGTATATTCCTTTATTCAGAGCGAACAACCCCTTCCCTGACATCTCGGACTTCATGTAACCCGTCAGCTCCTCAAATGCCCTGTTCACATAAATAATATGCCCCTCTTCATCAGTAAAGGTGATAATATCAAAGGCAGAGTCTATAATCTTTTTAAATCTCCTTAACTCCTCTGTTGCAGATACGCGCTGAATAGCAACGGCCGCATCAGAGGCAATTGCCATAAGAAACCTTTCGTCCTCTTCGGTAAAGGAACCCGTAGCCTTGTTTGCAAAATAAATAGAGCCAAGCGGGAAACCCTTACTTGAAAATATTGGATAACCAAGGAAATTTCTTATTGAAGGATGGCCGTCGGGCAGACGCCCTGAAAAGGCCCCGTGTTTCGTTACATCATCTATTCTGACCGGCGTAAGACTCAGTTGCATCATCCTTAAAATCCCCTTCCCCTCGGGATACATCCCAACCCTCTGTCGTATCTCCTCTGTATCAATGCCATTGGAAATGATCTTCGAGAATTCCCCCTTCTCATTAAAGAGGGCAATTGCAGCATAGTCGGCAAAAATCAATCCCCTTGCCGCATCAAGTATTGTCTTGAGTGTGTCATCAAGGGACATGGACTCATTAAGCGCTACAGCAGCCCTGTGAAGTATCTCTGTCTTTAAGCGTTGTTCCTTCTCTGAATCAAATGCCCCGTTTATCGCATCCACGAGAAAGTCAAACTCCTTCACTCCCGTATGCGTAAGGGGTTGACCTTTTCTCAGTTTCCGGATAAGTTTGTCAAGGGGCACCTTCAGGTTCCTGTTCACTACCGCCATTATCCCGATAATGAAGAGAACGGCGGCAAAACTTATACCTGATATCATTATATTATTGGCTGCCTCAACAGAACCCGGCATCACGGGTGAACTAAGCAGAACGATATCCCATCCCCACGGGAGATAAGCGAATCGGTAAGCATAACCTCTCGTACCTCCAACTCTGGTTTTCACAAGTTTATTTCTCTCCTTGATCTCCTTTGCTCCGGATATGTCGCCTTTACTTGAAATGGATATGCCATCCTGAAATATTGCATATGTGATACCTTCCTTATTTTGATGTTTTTTTATCAATTCTATGGCATCATCCATGCTTTTCGATGATTTGATAATTGACTCGATCTGCAATCGATGGAGTTCAAAGAAGGTGTTGAAATATTGCCTGGAGACCCGGTTGACTGTTGAAATTGAAACAGAGAGAATAAAGATAATGATTAGTAAGAGAAAAAAAAGGATGGGTATACGTATTCTGGAACTTATACTTCCATTTCTCATGACTTACACCCAATTGACTGAAAATTCATATAGTTCAACCTTTATTGCAAAAATGCACCGGTTTGTAAGTTAAGTCTATACTGGTAATTTGCCCCTGCTTCCATTTTACCATAACACCCACCTCTTTGAAGATACAGGCACAGACTACCTAAACGGAATAGAATGCATCCATCTCCTCTGTGTATAAACCATCCCTTTCATATACAAATAGAGGGTTTTCCACTTTTAGTTCTACCCCTCCGCCCTTGACTGCCTCAATGAGTACTATTGCAGCCTCTGAGGTATTGTCGGGATGGACAAACCTGACCCTCTTCGGCTCAAGGAAAAACTCTTTCATTGTATTTATTACTTCACTGAACCGGCACGGGTGATAGACCATAAAAAACCGCCCCCTGCCCTTTAAGAGCGCTGACGATGTCCTGATGAGGTCTGTCAGGGTCAACTTGATCTCGTGTCTCGCTATAGCCCTTTCACTGTAAGGACTTATCCTGCCCGTGCCGGGCTTTCTGAAGGGTGGATTTGATACAACGGCATCAAACCCCTCTATGAAATCAGGAGAGTTCTCGTGAAGGATAGATGATATATCAGCCCTCAGCACCTGAACCCTATGTCCGAGCTGATTGAGCTCTACATTCCTTTGTGCAAGAGCGGAAAGCCCCTCCTGAATCTCAATCAACAGCACCTCTGTCCACGGGTATCTCATTGCAAGAACAAGCCCCACCACACCGGAGCCGGCACCAAGGTCAGCCACCCTCCTGACTCCTCTGGAACATCCTGCAAAACCGGCAAGCAATACGGAATCAAGGGAGAACCTGTACCCCTCCATCCTCTGGTATAATCTGACTCCACAAATACTGTCAAGGGTAAGGTTATCCACTATAAAACCCTCTGCCTCCAAGGTAAAGGTGGACATAGCTGCCAAGGGTGTTCAGGTATCTGTAACCCCCTCTGGTCTCAATCCCCGGGGGATAGGCAACCCTGTATATACGCTCGATATTTTCAGGCATGGGATCTATATCCGAGTAGTGGAACTCGTGACCCCTCACCCGGGTACCCTTCTCCCCGGCAATGGAATCCTCCAAGAGAAGAATCTCCCTGTAACCAAGTCGCATCCGCTTCTTTCTCATCGTGGCCCTTGTTGGGAAGACCCCGGCCATTGGATAAAAATTATCCTCAAAATCACTGATACCCTCTGTAAGGTACATTAAACCTCCACACTCGGCATAGGTGCGCCCACCGGAAAGGCACCATTGCCTTATAGCCTCCCTCATCGAGGAATTTTCTGAAAGCCTGTCGGCATAAAGTTCAGGATACCCGCCTCCAAGACAGAGTATATTAATCCCCTCTGGAAGCACCTTGTCACTGAGTGGACTGAAGAAAACAAGCTCAGCCCCCTGAGCCCTGAGGGTCTCCAGAAAATCCTCGTAATAAAAAGAGAACGCCCTGTCTCTTGCAATGGCTATCCTCATCGCATCAAGTGATTTTTTTACCTCTGTGTTCCTCATGTCAGTTTCAGGTATTTTATAGTCAGTCAGGGTGAGGAGTTTATCCAGGTCCAGATTTGCTTCAATGAATGCAGCAAGCCTCTCTGTCCCTGATTTTTCCAGCGGAATCTCATCTGCAGTATAAAGCCCCAGGTGTCTCTGTGGAATTGCAACTGCTTCCTCAGAGGGGAGAAATCCAATTATCTCCACGCCTTCCACACTCTCCATCCCTTTCTTTATCAGTTCCCTGTGCCTCTGGCTTGATACCCTGTTAAAAATGACACCTGAAACCCTGAGACCCTGCTGATAATCCCGGAACCCTTTTACCACAGCCCCTGCAGACTCAGCCATTGAACGGGCATCTACGAGCAATATAACAGGGAGCCCGAGTACCACTGAAAGCGAGGCAGAAGAGCTTACGCCGCCATCATAAAGCCCCATTACCCCCTCAACAACGGCAACATCAGCGCCTGCGCATTTATCCGCAAAGAGGACCCTGACGTAATCACCTCCAGCCATCCAGATATCGAGGTTGTAGGATTTACTGCCGCTAACAAGGCCGTGCAGTCCCGGGTCTATAAAATCCGGCCCCACTTTAAAGGGCTGCACCCTCAGTCCCCGCTTCATCAGGGCGGCCATCACTCCGATAGATACCGTGGTCTTGCCTGCACCGCTGTGTACAGCACCAATCAGAAATCCCTTCATCATCCCCCATGCCCTCAGGCGGCTAAAATGCCCATATTGCACCAGTCATTCCTTTACTGCAAATGATTATAGCAAAACGCCGGTTCTAAACTCCCGGGACTATCCTGAAACTATCACCCTAAAATTACTACTTGACATATTCTGTTTTTTTTGTGTATATTTCAATCGTTAAAAGTGAAAGGAGGTTGTTTTTATGTGTGTTAATCTTTCCATATATCATAATGTGACCATAAAATTCACTTATAAGCATGGAGTCTTTCAGGTTTATCTCAATCTTTGCTAAAAATGTCCTGTCATTCTTTACTGATTGGCATAAATTTTGTATAACAAATTTATGCCGGTAGAAAATAATTCAATGAAAGGAGGTGAGATTAGGTGAAGAAACTACTTATTTTAGCGATCATTCTGACTGTTGCACTTGCCTTTATTGGAACTTCCCTGGCTGTCCCCCCTGGTAAGACGATCGAGTTTACCAAAAGTCCGATGGGCAAGGTTGTCTTCTCCGGCAAAATACATGCTGATGCCGGCAAGAAGTGCACTGACTGCCATCCGAAGATATTCAAAATGAAAAAGGGTGCGGACGAGATAACCATGAAAGACATTTATGCCGGTAAGTTCTGCGGAACCTGCCATAACGGCAAAATTGCATTTAATGCAAAAACCGGTTGTATGAAATGCCACAAAAAGTAGCAATAAGAACACACTATATTTAACAAAAAACAAAAGAGGGCTTCTGATTCAGAAGCCCTCTTTTGTTTTATCTTTAAAAACTCCATCGTCCCTAAATTACAGTTAACCACTCCCTGTATCTTTTATTCTCTCCCCTTACAATACTGAAAAATATATCCTGAAGTCTCCTTGTAATTCCTCCCGGCTTGCCGTCACCTACAGGCCTCCCATCAAGCTCCCTTATCGGGGTTACTTCTGCAGCCGTTCCTGTAAAAAAGGCTTCGTCGGAAACATAAACCTCATCCCTTGTAAAACGCTCTTCTACAATCCCGATACCCTCGTCTCCGGCAATGGTGATCATGCTGTTCCGTGTGATCCCCTCAAGAATGGAAGTAAGGGGTGTGGTCTTTAGATTGCCACCCCTTGCAATAAAGATATTTTCACCGCTGCCCTCAGAGACAAAGCCTTCGGTATCAAGCAAAAGTGCCTCGTCATAGCCACATGAGATAGCCTCTTTCTTGGCCAGCTGAGAATTGACGTAATAACCACATACCTTGCCGTGCGACATATTTGAATTAACATGGTTTCTTATAAAAGAAGATGTCTTCACCTTTATACCCTTTTCCAGACCTTCATCCCCGAGGTATGTACCCCATGGCCATACGGCAATAGAGACCCTGACAGGATTACCCTTTGGATAAAGCCCCATGGCCCCATAGCCGATATAAACAAGGGGTCTTATATAACACTCTTTTATTCCATTGACCTCCACGGTCTTTATAATGGCCTCCTCGATCTGCTCCTCGGTGTACGGAATATCAAGGAGAAAGATTTTCGCTGATTTAAAGAGTCTGTCAACGTGTTCCTTAAGCCTGAATATGGCAGGCCCCTCTGCAGTCTCATAGCACCTTATCCCCTCAAAAACACCAAGACCGTAGTGCATTGTATGTGTAAGGACATGAACCTTCGCATCATCCCATGCAACCAGTTCTCCATCCATCCATATCTTTTCAGTCTTGTCAATCATGTTGTATATTTAAGCAGTAACGGCTAAAAACTGTCAATATTATTTTCATGGACTCCAATAAGACGGTAACGTCAAAAACCCGAATAAGGTAATCCCGCAAAAATGCGGAAAAATCGGCATCGTTACCGTATAATGATACTATGAACGGGATTAAAGAGTGATGATTTTTAACAGAAAAAAGATAGAGTCAATCCTCAGGGAACGTTTTGTTGACGGCAATATGGTGCTGCTTCTGCACCGGGGTCCCGAGACGTTTGAGACTATTTTCAAGTACCTGGAGAGGGCAACTGATATCATATGCCTTGAGTTCTATATCTACCGCAATGATGAAACCGGGGAGAGGCTTGCTGAAATACTCAGGAGAAAGGCATCAGAGGGTGTTGATGTTTACGTCCTCTATGACCACTTCGGCTCATTCGGCACACCACGTGCCTTCTGGAAAGGACTGGCAGGGGCAGGCATAAAGGTCAAGGCCTCTCATCCCTTTACCTGGAAGGCACCTGGAACCTATCTCAGGCGGGACCATAAAAAACTCATTGTAATAGATGGAGAGGTTGCCTTTACAGGCGGACTCAACATAGCAAACGAATACAGTGGATTCCACCTCCTTCACCATCCCATTAAACTAAAAGACCGGAAACTCCATGCATGGAGAGATACCGGCGTCATCTTGAAAGGTCCGGCTGCAATGGTACTCCTTGATTACTTCAGAAAGGCATGGCGTTTATGGTCTGGAGAAGAGATTACCTTCAGAAAAGATCCCCCATTTTATCCAGACGGCTTCCCCGTAATACCCATATTCGCCTCCTCGGCCCGCGGCCGGAGACGTATGAGAAAACTGCTGTACTGGAGCATAGAGAATTCACAGACAGGCATTAACCTTACAACAGCATATTTCACACCAAGCCTGCGAATGCTGAGCACTCTCAGAAAGGCCGTTGCCAGAGGGGTAAGGGTAAGACTTCTTCTGCCCGGAAGGAGTGATGTCCCGGCGGCACATTATGCCGCCAGGGCCTCGTTTACAAAACTCCTCAGGCATGGGATTGAGATATACACCTATTCAGGAACGATCCTGCACTCAAAAACCTATCTCTTTGACAGTGTATGGTCCATAATCGGATCTGCCAACCTTGATTTTCAGTCCCTGAGGAAAAATGATGAGGGAAATGTGGGAATACTTGACGAAAGGTTCGGTAAGGAAATGCTGAGTATTTTTGAAAAGGACATCGAGATGTCTGAAAGGATAGAGCTGGATGAGTGGCTCAGGCGTCCATTTTGTGAAAAGATTAAAGAAAGGTTTTTTGCCACCTTCAGAAAACGGCTTTAATTTTAAAACTATTTCCAGCACCCCGCTTGCCTCCCAGGACTGTGCATTTTAAAGCCAAGGAAGTTTATAATATAAGTTGTCCTGTATTTGAATCAGTTAATGAACTGTATCTATAACAGGTTAAAAATAAATAACGGAGCAACTAATATTGATTAGTTTTCCCCTCTTGAGAGGGGATTAAGGGGTGTGTTTCTTTTGATACTGAGAACTTCTGTTCTATTGCTGATTCTTTTAGCATTTCCACATGTTTCCATTGCTGAACAGGGCAAGGTTACCCTGCGTTACAGCCTGCAGGATGAGATGGTACGGATAGTTCTGCAGTCAGAAAAAAAAGATATGATCCGGAAAGCAAAAGTGCATTCCTCCTATACACTTGTAAGGGTTGAGTTTCCCGAGGATTTCAAGCTCTCTGCACCCCGGGCAACAGGGAATTTCGAATATACAAGAAGGGGCAAAAACCTCTTTCTCAATATCAGGGGATTGAAATGGATTAAACTCCTCAGACTGAAATCTCCCCCACGGCTCGTAATAGATGCCTACCTGAAGAGCGGTATTGTCAAGGAACTTCCTGACCGGAAGACTCCCCCTGAAATCAAGGACCTGCCACCGGTTCTCCCTGAGAACAAGCCGGAGGAAACAATAGAAAAGCTGATCTCAACAATCGTGCTGGATCCCGGACATGGTGGTTATGACCTCGGAATCTATACCCGGAACTCCAGTGAAAAATCCCTTGTTCTTAAAGTTTCGAAATCTCTCAGGTATAAGCTGCAAAAGAAACGGAAAAAGGTCTTCCTGACAAGGAGAGACGACAGATATAAATCATTAATGGAGCGAATCCTTTATGCACGGAAAAAATCCCCTGACCTCATCCTGTCGCTCCACATGACCTCATCCAACCATGTAGCAATATATACCACTCCCCTGAAGCAGATACATGGTGAAGAACGTTACTTGCTCAGCAACTCTCAGGCTGACCATATTGATGACAGCAGGCTTATTGCAAGAAAAATCGGTTCCACCATCATGCAGGACCTGAACGTCGGCGTCTTCTTCAGGGAACTGGACATTCCGATACTTTCCTATGCCGACTCACCTGCCATCCTGATCGAGTTGCCAGGCGCTGATTTTTTTGATTATAGCAGAAAAAACATTGAACTGCTCGTTAACTCAATAATGGAGGGACTTCTTGCATATGAAAAAGGGTAATCTCCTGATAATACTGCTCGTCCTCGTCTCCCTGGCCGGAATTGGCTTTGGCGTCTTCTATTTCTATTTTTACGAACCCCGGTCAGAACCTGTTCCTGTCAGAGAGGACATTAACGAGAGCATTTTAAAAGACTATACAACCCTGAAGGTCTACTATCCCATGGGTAACAGGCTTGAACTGAGAGAGAAAAAGGTGCCGGGAATTCTTTCACCAATAAAGATGGCGGATATTCTGATAAGGGAGTATCTGAATCTCTCCGGTGAATCCGAGACCGCTATCCTGCCCGAGGGCACCAGGTTGAATAATATCTTTATTAGCAGTGACGGCATTGTCTACCTGGACTTTAACCAGGAATTTACAAGAAATTTTCAGGGTGATGTGCTGGATGAATATATGCTCCTGAAGAGCATTTTCAATACAATGCTGAGTAACCTCGACATAA
This sequence comes from Nitrospirota bacterium, assembly GCA_035873375.1. Taxonomy (NCBI): domain Bacteria; kingdom Pseudomonadati; phylum Nitrospirota; species Nitrospirota bacterium. The sequence goes on from JAYWMQ010000007.1 coordinate 53,838, forward strand.
GAGACGTCATGATACTCATTAACGGTAAGGAGGCAGAAACTATTGGCGGACACTTTATGATAAACCAGCCCCTGAAGAGAATCGTGGCCCAGGAGATAAGAGTTGAAGAATAATCAGTCAGGAAATTGTGAAAGGACTCAAAACAACGGGTCTGCAGAACAGCCTATCGGCATATTTGATTCAGGCATAGGCGGGCTCACAGTCCTGAGGGAAATATTGAACCTGATGCCCCGGGAGAATATGATTTATTTAGGTGACACTGCAAGGGTACCTTACGGCATACGTTCTTCTGAAACGGTGACGAAATACGCCATGGAGAACACGGAATTCCTCCTTGGCAAAAAGATTAAACTCATTGTGGTGGCCTGCAACACGGTCTCAGCCATAAGTCTCGATATGCTAAAAAAAAAGACAGAAGTCCCGGTTATCGGGGTGCTGCTTCCAGGCGCTGAAGCAGCCATAAGGAGCACAAGGAACAAGAGGGTCGGTGTCATAGGGACCGAGACAACTATACAGAGCAGCGCATACCACAGGGCCATTATATCGCTTGACCCTGAAGCAGAAGTCCTCGGAGTTCCGTGTCCACTCTTTGTACCCCTTGTAGAGGAGGGATGGACTGATGAAGAAGTTACCCTCAAGGTAGCAACCAGATATCTTAACGGGCTTAAAGAGAGCAACATAGACACGCTTGTTCTTGGGTGCACTCACTATCCCCTCTTGAAGGGAATTATAAATGAGGTGATGGGAGACGGGATAACACTTATAGATTCCGCTGTTGAGACAGCAAGGGTTGTAGGTGGGATTTTAAAAGGAGAAAGACTATTAAGGAAAAACGATGCCCCGCCTGAAAGGAGATTCTTTGTAACCGATTCTCCTGACAGATTCCGGAAGGTGGGAGAGAGATTTCTCGGACACAGGATAGAATATATTGAAAAGGTGGAGATACCGGTGATTTAAAGAATGGAGACTTGGAGTGCTGGAGGATTGGAGGATCGGAGGCTTGATTAGATCAAAAGGAGGAAGAATGAGGAAGGACGGACGCAGGAAGGACGAACTGAGACCCGTAAAGGTTACAAGACATTTTATCAAACATGCTGAGGGTTCGGTTTTAATTGAGGTTGGACAAACAAGGGTAATATGTACTGCATCCATAGAGGAGAGGGTCCCATCGTTCCTGAGAGATCAGGGCAGGGGATGGTTAACAGCGGAATACGCAATGATTCCAAGGTCAACTTCCACAAGGATTACAAGGGAGGCAGCAACAGGTAAGATTGGTGGCAGGACTCATGAGATTCAAAGGCTCATAGGCAGGAGTCTGCGGGCCGTGGTAGACCTTGAATCCCTTGGTGAAAGGACTGTATGGATTGATTGTGATGTCATCCAGGCCGACGGCGGTACAAGGACGGCCTCAATCACCGGTGCATATATCGCCCTCGTAAATGCCATGCGGTATGCAGTAAGGAACGGTATTATCGAAAAAAATCCGGTAAAGGATTACCTCGCTGCCGTCAGTGTCGGTGTAGTGGATGGGGAGCCGATGCTGGATCTCTGTTATGAAGAGGATTTTAAGGCAGAGGTCGATATGAATATCGTCATGACGGGCAGCGGCAAGTATGTCGAGGTTCAGGGTACTGCCGAGGGTGAACCCTTCGAAAGAGAGACCCTCGACAGGCTCCTCACCCTTGCAGAGACAGGGATTAAAGAGCTTATCGGAATACAGAAAGGTGCACTTGATGAAGATTCTTTTAGCTACTAAAAATCCCGGGAAAATCAGGGAGATGAACCGGATATTCAGCAACATTGGTGTAGAATTTATTGGGCTGGATACATTGGAAGATGTCCCTGAAGTCGTAGAGGATGGCCGGACATATCACGAAAATGCCATGAAAAAGGCAATGACCTTCTATAATCTGGCATCCATGCCGACACTTGCCGAGGATTCCGGGCTTGAGGTGGATGCACTCAACGGAGCGCCGGGCATATTTTCGGCAAGGTTCGCCGGTGAAAAGGCCACTGACAAGGAAAACTATGAGAAACTCCTTACCCTTTTAAAAGAAATGCCTGAGGAGAAGAGAACGACCAGGTTTGTCTCTGTTCTCTGTCTCGTAGTTGATGGAACCCCTTACTTCTTTGAAGGAGAGGTGTGGGGACGCATACTTGAACACCCAAGAGGCGAATCAGGATTTGGCTATGACCCGATATTCGTGCCGGTGGAATACAACATGAGTTTTGCTGAACTCGGAGCCGATATCAAGAACCGGATAAGTCACAGGGCAAGGGCCATGAAAAAACTAAAAGATTTTCTGAAAGAACAATTTGGCAAGCAGTGAAAAAAATCCTCAAACTATTAAAATCGGTGCTCTCATCCATGCGGCCCGGCAAACACTCCTCCCTTATTGCCATGGCAATACTGGTCGGTGTTCTGAGTGGAGGGGCAAACATGCTCTTCCGCTTTACACTGGAATGGACAAGGAACACGATTTTCCATGGCGGCTCAGAGCTTCTCGGCATCAATAAGGGCGGCTTTTACAGGATACTGCTTCCGCTGCTGCCCATAACAGGCGCGCTCCTGCTCATACCGCTATCGTACAAGTTTCCCGGTATGGTAAATGGTTATGGCTTCCCGGCATTTCTTGAAAAGGTAAACATCAAGGACGGCATAATCAAGCTCAAGACCATATTCCTGAAGATTATTGCCCCTGCACTCACAATAGGCTCAGGTGGCTCGGCAGGCGTGGAAGGCCCAATAGCACAGATAGGCGGCGGGCTTGGTTCTCTCACGGGTCAGTTCTTCAAGGTCTCCGGCAACCGCATGAAACTCCTGATTGCTGCCGGGGCTGCCGGAGGAATAGCCGCCACATTCAATGCACCTATTGCCGGAGTTATGTTTGCCACAGAGATTGTGCTGCTTGGAAATTTCGAACTCACCTCTTTTGGGGTGATCGTAATCTCATCCGGAATAGCAACGGTTATATCCAGAATATACTACGGCTCAAACCCGGCATTCATTGTCCCGCAGTATGAACTGGAAGGACTACTCGAAACCCCTCTTTATCTCATTATGGGACTTTTTATAGGCCCTGTGGCCGTACTCTATACAAAGTTCTTCTACAAGGTAAAGGACAGGTTTGAGAGTGCAAACATAAACCCGTATCTGAAACCTGTTGTAGGCGCTCTTATGGTCGGGACAATAGGCATATTCTTACCACAGACAATGGGTGACGGTTATGAATACATTGAAGAGGCCCTCAAGGGGAACATGGTCTTCTCATTAATGTTCCTCCTCATCTTCCTGAAGATACTGGCTACATCCATTACCCTTGGCTCTGGTGGCGCAGGCGGGGTATTTGCACCTGCACTTTTTATTGGTGCCATGACAGGTGGGGCCTTCGGCATAGTTGTCAACTACCTGTTCCCCGGTTACACATCATCCCCCGGTGCCTATGCCATGGTTGGTGTGGGGTCCTTTCTTGCTGCTGTTACACATGCCCCTCTTACGGGAATGTTCCTTTTATTTGAGATGACTGGAAACTACAAGATTATTATCCCCACGATGTTTGCCACAACCATAGGAACCTTTGTTGCACACAGGTTATTCAGCGAATCAATTGATACATTCGAACTCTCAAAACGGGGAATCAATATCCATGCGGGCAGGGAAGTAACCCTTTTAAGCTCTATAAAGGTCAAGGATGTGATGAGGCGGGATTTTACCCCTGTGAGAGACAAGGTAAACCTGAAGGAATTTTTAGAACTTGTAATAAACGGCAGCGGCGGATTCTATTATCCTGTTGTGGATTCAAATGGGGATATGTTGGGAATCATCTCTCTTCAGGATATGAGGAGGGTATTGTTTGAGGATTATATCAAGGAAATAGTCACGGTCGGTGAACTTGCAACAGAAGACGTCCTTGTCCTTACCCCTGAGGATAATCTGACCACAGCCATGAAAAATTTTGCCCTCATGGATATAGAGGAAATACCGGTAGTTGCGCCTGACAACAATAAAAAGGTTGTAGGTATGCTCAGAAGAGGTGATGTCATAGCCATATACAATAGAGAGATACTGAGGAAACACTCAGTTTAACCCTGACAACCGTTTTATCTCTATTTTTTCACTAATGCGCAACGACACTCTAATGTGGCCTGATGTAAAAACCCCCTGAGATATGGTAAAATTGTAGTAACACTTTACGGCTTTGGGGTCCGCTGCTCTTATGCTCTCCGGCCCTGGGTCATGTCATCGATCATGGACGGGTCTTACCTGTCTTAAAACAACGGAGGTTAATTTGAATATTTATAGAAGTATTTTCATATGGTTACTCATAGGTGCGCTTATGATCCTCCTATTTGACCTTATCAGCACACCAAGGAAAACATACAAGGAACTAACCTTTTCAGACTTTATATCCAGTGTGGACTCAGGCCAGGTAGATGAGATATCCATAAAAGAGAATGAGGTAACCGGAACTCTCAAGGATGGAACAAAGTTTAGAACCTATGTGGAAAAGTACCCTGATTTCATCAATGAGCTAAGAAACAAAAATGTAAATATAGTGGTCAAACCACCGGCACAGAATCCATGGTATATAACATTCTTCTTCTCCTGGGGTCCTATAATATTTTTGGCCCTCATCTGGATATTCTTTATGCGGCAGATGCAGATGGGAGGAAACAAGGCCCTGTCTTTTGGAAAGGCCAAGGCCAAACTCGTCTCTGACAAGTCAGGAAAGGTCACGTTTCAGGATATTGCCGGAATAGAAGAGGCAAAGACGGAAGTACAGGAGATTATCGAGTATCTGAAGGACCCCCAGAAAATGACAAGGCTTGGAGGAAAGATTCCCAAGGGGGTATTGCTTGTCGGATCACCAGGCACAGGCAAGACCCTTCTTGCAAAGGCCATTGCAGGAGAGGCAAATGTGCCCTTCTACTCCATATCGGGCTCGGAATTTGTTGAAATGTTCGTGGGGGTCGGCGCTTCAAGGGTCAGGGACCTCTTTGAGCAGGCAAAAAAGACTGCACCCTGTATTATATTCATAGATGAAATAGACGCAGTCGGACGTCATAGAGGCGCAGGTCTTGGCGGTGGACACGATGAGAGAGAGCAGACACTCAATCAGCTCCTTGTAGAGATGGACGGCTTTGAGGGCAAGGAGGGGATTATAGTAGTAGCCGCTACAAACAGGCCCGACGTCCTGGACCCGGCCCTTATGCGGCCTGGAAGGTTTGACCGCCAGGTTGTGGTCTCCACACCGGATGTAAAGGGTAGGCTTGAGATCCTGAAGGTACATGTCAAGAAGATACCTTTGGCTGAAAACGTCGAGCTTGAGGTTATTGCAAGGTCTACTCCGGGATTTACAGGTGCAGACCTTGCCAACCTCGTAAATGAGGCTGCCCTGCTTGCTGCAAGGAGGTCAAAAGATGTGGTTGAAATGGAAGACTTTGACGAGGCCAAGGACAAGGTCCTTATGGGTGTTGAACGGAGGAGCATGATTATCAGTGATGAAGAAAAGAAAAATACTGCTTACCACGAGGCAGGTCATACACTTGTTGCAAAGCTTATACCCGGAACAGACCCTATTCACAAGGTCAGCATAATCCCGAGGGGAAGGGCGCTTGGGATAACACAGCAATTACCCCTTGATGACAGGTATACCTATTCCAGGGAGTATCTCCTGAAGACACTCAGGGTCCTGCTTGGCGGCCGGGCAGCTGAAGAGGTCGCACTGAAACATCTGACTACCGGGGCAGGTAACGACCTGGAGAGGGCAACCGAACTCGTCAGGAAGATGGTATGCGAATGGGGTATGAGCGAAAAACTTGGCCCCCTCACCTTTGGAAAAAAAGAAGAGCACATCTTCCTCGGTAAAGAGATATCCAAGAGCAAAGATTACAGCGAAAAGACCGCTGAAGAGATTGATGAGGAGATAAAGAGCATTGTCAAGGAGGCGTACCGCAATGCCAAGAATCTCCTTACGGAAAACTCGGATCTTCTTGAGGCCCTTGCCAAGTTACTCCTTGAAAAAGAGACCCTTGATTCCAAGGAAATAGATGCCCTCATAGAAGAGGTGAAACGGGAGAGGACAGTAGAGGCTTGAGGTTATCCTTCCGCAACTTCTCCCTTGATTTCTCCCAAAAGACTTATGTGATGGGAATACTGAACGTCACTCCCGATTCCTTCTCTGATGGCGGTCAGTTCCTGGATGGAAGCAGCGCCATAGAGAGGGCGCTCCGTATGGAGGCTGAAGGGGCGGATATAATCGATATCGGCGGCGAATCCACAAGACCTGGTTCCGAGCCGGTATCTCTTGAGCAAGAATTACGAAGAACAGTACCTGTTATTGAAGCGATAGCAGGAAGACTCAGGATACCCGTATCAATTGACACATACAAGTCGGAGGTTGCAAGGAGGGCTATTGAGGCCGGGGCTGCCATGGTTAATGATATAAGCGGCCTGAGGTTTGACCCTGAAATGGCCCCTACCCTTTCACAATATGATGTTGCCCTTGTGCTGATGCACATAAAGGGGACTCCGCGGAACATGCAGAAAAACCCGGTATATACTGACCTCTTTCCCGAGATTACGGATTACCTGAAAGAGGGCATCAATATAGCCACAGAGTGTGGCATTGCAAAAGAGAGGATTGTCATAGACCCGGGCATAGGCTTCGGCAAGACCCTTGAACATAACCTGCAGATTATAAATAACCTCGACAGACTATCGCCCCTTTGCCGGCCTGTCCTTATTGGGGCATCGAGGAAATCATTTATCGGCAGGATTCTCAACAATGCACCGGCTTCAGAACGGCTGGAAGGCACTGCGTCGGCTGTTGCCATATCAGTAATGAAGGGAGCCAATATAGTGAGGGTTCACGATGTTAGAGAGATGGCACGTGTAGTAAAGGTTGCTGATGCCATCAGGAGAGAGGAAATTTGACAATAAGGAGATTCCATGCTTTTACCTGTTGAATGGTTAAAGGATTTTATTGAAATCAAAGAGGGCATCAAAGAGATCTCTGATATGCTTACAATGATAGGACTTGAAGTCGAGGGAGAAGAGACATCAGACGGCACTGCCATATTTGAGGTCAATATAACACCCAACAGACCTGATTGTCTGAGTGTTATCGGCATTGCCAGAGAACTGAGGGCGGCAACCGGAAGGACACTGAAATTTCCGGACTATCATGTAGAGGATGAACTCGAAGAAGATTTTCAGGTTACCATTGATTCTCCTTTCTGCAACCGCTACACAGGAAGGATAATAAGGGGCATCAGGACAGGGGAGTCTCCTGACTGGATAAAGAAGAGGCTTGAGCTCTCAGGCATACGCCCTGTAAATAATATAGTGGATATTACAAATTACGTCCTCATGGAACTCGGCCATCCCCTGCATGCCTTTGATCTTGACAAACTCCGTGGAAAGACCATCAGGGTCAATAACGCAGGAAAAACACTTCAGTTCAAAACTCTCGACAATACTGAAAGGACCATACATCGGGAAGGACTGCTGATCTGGGATGCTGAAAGGCCGGTTGCCATAGCAGGTATTATGGGTGGGCTGGAGACAGAGGTGTCTGAGGAGACCACAAATATTTTTCTTGAAAGTGCATACTTTAAACCTGAATCCATCAGACGGACATCAAGGCTGCTTGGATTAAAGACAGAGGCATCATACAGATTCGAAAGGGGTACTGACGTTGAAGGGCTCTCTGTTGCCCTGGACAGGGCTGCCTACCTTATAAAAAACCTTTGTGAAGGCGTTGTATCGAAAAAGATCGATATCTATCCGGCAAAACTGAAAAAGACGGAAATAAGGCTTCGATACAGGAGGATATCCCGGGTTTTAGGGATTAACATTCTCAAAAGGGATGTCCTGAATATCCTTGAGCTGCTCGGCTTCTCCATTAGTTCCACAAGTGAGAGCGACGTCCTGCTGACCGTTCCATCTTACCGGGTCGATATTAAGGATGAAACAGACCTCATAGAGGAAGTTGGAAGGCATTATGGGTATGAAAAGATACCGGAACAAATACCTCTGGCACCGATTGGACAGGTTTCTCCTGATTCCCTGGTTAAGCGGACTGAACAAAAAAGCAGACTAAACAAAATAAAAACAATCGTAAGGACATCAGGATTTAATGAGGCAATCAATTTCAGCTTTATGAACCCCCGATTGCTTGATATATTAAATATCTCCGGGACCGATGAGAGAAGAAAGACCGTGACCCTGATAAACCCCCTCAGGAAAGAAAACCCTTCCATGAGGACATTTCTTCTGCCTTCCCTTGTTGAAAATCTCATCCACAACCTGAATCAGGGAATCCGTGATATAAAGCTCTTTGAGGTCTCAAGGGTCTTCATAAACAAGGGAGAAAAACTGCCCTGTGAAAAACCCGTCCTTGGAGCAATCTATCTTTACCAGCACGGTCAGAAACTCTGGGAGGATAGAGTTGAAGTCTACTATATACTAAAGGGCATTATCGAGAAGGCCTTCCAGTCAAATCTGATCAGTTCCTGCACCTTTTCCGTAACAACAGAACCTTTTCTGCATCCAGGCAAGTCAGCGGATATTTATGCAGGAGCCAAAAGGGCCGGTTATGTGGGCTGCCTCTCACCCGAGATAAAAAATGCTCTTGACATCAAACATATAAAATCTGAAATAGGGGTATTTGAACTGGACCTCGTGAGTCTTGTTGAACACACCGGAAGAGAGATTACATACACTGCCCTACCCCGTTTTCCTTATATACAGCGGGACATATCACTCCTTGTCGACAGCACAATAGCCTCAGAAGAGATACTTGAACTTGTCAGGTCGTTCCCCTCTGAACTGATAGAGGACTCATGGCTCTTTGACCTCTACCAAGGGAAAAATATTCCAGCAGGGAAGAGGTCTCTCGGCTTTACCATCCAATACAGGGCAAAGGATAGAACTCTTACTGATGATGAAGTTGACCGCCTCCATCAGGAGATAATCACTTATATCATAAAAAAGACAGGGGGTCAGCTCAGGAGTTTATAGGGAGACGTCCCCTTTGTTTACCGATTACCGCACACTCCTTACTTTATAGCCTGCATCCTGCACTGCCTTCTCTATGATATCCCTGTCCGTCTTCGACTCATCATAAACAACTCTTGCAGAACCGGTGGAAACATCCGAAGAGCTTACACCATCAATCCCGTCAATCGCCTTCTTCACCCTCATAACACAGTGTTGACAAGTCATGCCTTCAATCTCCAATGTTATCTCAGCCATACCTCAACCTCCTATTTTTGTAATAGCTCATCCCCTTTTGCCAAAGGGGGGAACTTTTTTATTTCTCTTCTCAAGGCTTGCCAGATAATCCTTTAAAACCCTGGCCTGAGACTTGTCCATATTGATAAACTTAAATCCGTACAAGTAACCTTTATCTTCCCTGGAAAGCCACGCAACTGCTACAGTTACAAAAAAGCTGATTTCCTTTTCTTCTTCCTGCAAATAGATAACCACTTCCAGCTTCTCTCTCAAGAGAATTAAATCTTTCAGGCTGGCTGAAAAGCCACAGGTGCCGATATTTATTACTGTACCGAAAAAAGTCTCTTCCCCATTGATGCGGGAGCATGAAAAAGGCAGTTTTACACTGTATCTGTTTGTCCTCTTTATAGCCCTTAAGGCTTCCTTAAGTTTAATTAAAACTATCAAAACCTTCCACATCTTTCTGCCTGTCCGTCTCCTCTTTCTTATAAACCTCAACCGGAGTATCAGGAGCTTTCTGATAAAGAATGATGTGGCAAAATATAAACCAAAATAAGCTGAGAATATTAGGAACAAGCGGTAGTCGGGTATATCCAGTGTTACCCCGATAATACCGATAGCAGCGAACATGCAAGATACCAAAAGGATGATCCTGACGGTAGTCCTTTTCCTGTAGCCGTATTTCATGGTAATATGGTGCAGATGGTACTTATCAGCCTTGAAAGGGCTCCTGCCTCTCAACAACCGCTTTATCATAACAGTTATAGTATCTACAATAGGCACAGCAAGAACTAACATAGGGACGACAGGTGAGACAAGGCTGTTTTCCTTCTGACTTATTGATATCGAAAGAAAAACCAGGGAAAATCCAAGAGCAAGACTTCCTGCATCCCCCATAAATAACTTTGACGGGGGCCAGTTATATTTGAGAAAACCAAGCACAGCCCCGGTTAGGGCAACGCTCAATAAGACCAGCTCCGTCTGTCTATTTATGTATGCAAGTACGGCAAATGCAATAAATGCTATAAGAGAAATGCCCCCGGCAAGGCCATCCAGTCCATCAATCATGTTGATTGCATTAATAACACCCACGGTGAAAAAGATCGTTAAGGGAACAGCTAAAATGCCATTAACCTCTATAGGACCTATTGCAAAAATGTCTCCTAATGTCAGGACAATATTATTGCTGAAATATATCATAAAAATTGATGCTACTATCTGTGCTACAAATTTCCATCGGTGATTCAGTTCTCTGAAATCATCCAGAAAACCGACAATTGCAAGCATGGCTATCCCGGCATAAAATCCTCTAAGGTTTGAGAAAGGAACAAACAAAAGACAGGTAACGGAAAGGGCCATCATCATTCCCAGACCACCAACCAGAGGCCTTGGATTGCTATGCATCTTCCTCTGTCCCGGAAAATCGAGCAGACCAATTTTTAAGGCAATATTAGACAGTCTGGGCAGTATAAGGACGGTTATTATCAGTGAAGTAAAAAAAGCAAGGAATAATGTTAGAGAATATGCCATTATCGGTTTAGTGGTTGTTTTTCTCCTAATAAGGTTTAGCTTGCAGTTGCATAAAAAAACTGCACACAACAGGCAAGCAGAACTACTTGTATTCCAGCAACATTAAGGTCTATCTGTACCAGGGGAGAATTCTTCAGGTCTTAAATTCTTTATTAAAGCAACAGCCATTATTTGATGGGGAATTATTAGTTCACCCCGAGGTTTTCTAATTATCAACGTATCATTATCATTTATAATAGCAGAATTTAACTTTATAATGGTAGGCTACCCGGAAGACTGACAAAAACATAAAGGGGCCTGGACTTTTGCGAGGGAATCCTCAGGTCCTGCTTATAAAGAAATTTCCCATCACCAGCACATCCATTTTTGTCTTCAAAAAGCAATCCAGTGCCTCTTCAGGCTGGCGGACGATTGGCTCATTCTCATTAAACGATGCATTAAGAACCACAGGCACATCTGTGATTTTTCTAAATTCCTCGATTAGTTGCCAATACAGGGGGTTATCTTCCTGCTTCACTGTCTGGAGCCTGCCGGAGCCATCCACATGAGTAACAGCAGGAATGATATCCCTCTTTTCCGGTCTGATCTTATAAACCTTGAGCATAAATGGATCCGGATAATCTGTTTCAAAGTATTCACCTGTTGTCTCAAGTTGAATTGAGGGCGCAAAAGCCCTGAAAGACTCCCGACTCCTGATCTTTGAGTTCAGGATATCTTTCATGTCGTGCCTGCGGGGGTCACAGACTATACTCCTGTTTCCGAGAGCCCGTGGTCCCCACTCCATTCTTCCCTGAAACCAGCCTACAACATTACCATCCGCTATAGCTCCGGCTGTATCCCGGCAAAGATCAATTGTTTCTTCCATCTTTCTTATATGACAATTTCCCTTCTCTATTTCAGATGCATGGCTGTCAAGAACCTGTTTTATTTTATAGTCACTATATCCCGGTCCAAGGTAAGGCTTATCAAGCACAAATGATCGGGGCATACCCAGGAGCTGATTCCAGACATAAAAAGCCGCTCCAATGGCTCCGCCTGCATCTCCTGCAGCCGGCTGTATATAGACTTCCCTGAAAGGAGTACTATCAAATATCTTGCCGTTTGCCATACTGTTCATCGCACAGCCACCGGATAGAACCAGGTTAGGACACCTGGTTTCTTTATAGACCATGTTCAGGATGTGAAAAAAGACCTCCTCATATCTCTTCTGAAGAGAGGCAGCAATGTTCTTGTGCCTTTCGTTAATCTCTGCTCCTCTCTTCCGTGCCGGCCCTAACAAGTCTTCAAGTTTCCTGGAAAAAACAGCTCCCATGCTTGGTTCCTTGTCATCCCAGGTCATGGCAACACCTTGAGAATGGTGTGTAAAGAAGTCCAGATTAAGATTGAAACCACCATTTTTATCAACTTTGAGAATCTCTCTCATTTCTTTCATGAATTCAGGGTCACCATGTGCAGCCAACCCCATAACCTTATGCTCGTCACCATATCTGAAAAATCCTAAATACTGAGTGACGGACAGATAAAAAAGCCCCAGCGAATGCGGAAAAAACACCCTGTCTCCAACCTCCAGCATATTATCCACACCTTTCCCCCACATCGTCCCCACAAAATCACCAAAGCAATCCACTGAAACGAGTGCGGCCTCCCTAAATGGGGAAACAAAAAAAGAACTCGACAAATGGGCCACATGATGTTCCACATTATGAACCTCAGCCTTTATCTTTTGACACATAAAACTCAACTCACGGTTCAAGACTTCACCAATGTCTCTGATTCTATTAGCATTTTTAAGACGGTAAGCAACCGATTTCAGAGAAGGCCGTTTCGAAAAGGCAAATAACGCTTTCTTTAAAAGATTAGCATTGGGTTTCCTGTTAACGGCTATATGATCTATATCCTTAAACTCGATTCCAGCCTCATTAAGGCAGTATATTATCGCCTCAGACGGAAAGCCTGCCCAGTGTTTTATCCTTGTAAACCGTTCCTCCTCAGCAGCGGCAATTAACTCTCCATCCGCCACAATACAGGCCGAGGAATCGCCATAATAGGCATTTAAACCAAGAATAATCATTTAGCCTCCGTATTCCCAAAAAATCGATATCTTCATACTTGTCACACCCTGGGAGCAACCAACTTTTCACCAACTCCCCAATTTTTAAACCTCACAATCCTTCTGTAGAGATAAAGATAACTAACTGAAAAGAGAAAGAATATGAAGAGTAACACAGGGGTGTTTGAATGAAATGGAAAGGCCATAACATTAAATATTGCAACCAACACCCAGATATAGACGGAGGTCTTCGGGTTACTCCTTGCTATTCGCCTGTAAATAAGCATATGAAAGTGCACTCCGTCGGGCTTGAATGCTGAAAGGCCCCGCTTGAATTTCTTCCTGTAAACCGAGAAAAAAAGCTCAAATATCGGATAGGCAAGTATAACCAGGGGAAACCAGGGCGATATACCGGGATTCCTCTTTACAAGGAGTATGGATATCTCGGCAAGTATAAAGCCGATAAAATAGGCACCGCCGTCTCCAAGAAATATTCTGCCCCTGGGGAAATTCCATACAAAAAAACCTGCTATTGCAACAATAAGTACAGTGCATACTCCCAACATCAATTGATCTCCGTAAAGATAAGATGCCGCAGCAAACGATAACAGGATAATAATCGATACCCCGGAGGCAAGGCCGTTAAACCCGTCTATTATATTAATGGCATTGGATAACCCTGCAACGGCAATTATGGTAAAAGGAATTGCCATCCATAACGGCATTCTCAGCAGCCCTAAATCATAAACTATACTATCCATCAGAACCATAGCCAGTACGGCACCCACCATTATTATTGAGAGCCTCAACCTCGGACTGATGTTTGACGTTACATCCTCATAAAACCCAATTACAAATGCAGGCAGTGCTGACAGAGCAAGATACTCCCCTTCTTTCCCAAACATACTCAACCCGACTATTACAGCAATAACTATTCCCAGCCCTCCAGCCCTCGGGGTTGGCACATCATGGAATCTCTGAGGCTTATCAGTATCTGCATGGTCAATACAGAATGACCGGATGTGGAAATTCCTTATTACTATAAACTGGATTACAAAGGATGCAAAAAATGGCAAGGTAGTTAGCAGTAGGATATGGTTCATAACTTTCTATTTTATAGGGAATGCCCTTATTTGTCCTGTATTTGCTGTAATCCCGGACACACCACCATTTGGTATATCCAATGCCCTGCATGAGAATATCAATACGGGAAGACCTTTGTCTACACCTAATCGTAAAAAATTGGTTCGATTTTGTAAAAAAATGACCTGAGCTATCCAGGCTCAATCTTCATTTCATAATTAGTCATTCTGGTTCAAGGCATAAGGGGGGTTAATCGTGGAATAACTTCTTTGACAGATTCTGATAATCTCCCCCAAGTACCCGAATACCCTACCTCGGCAATTTAAGTTATCTCAATTCAGCAACATAAGTCAAGTGTCAGAGATGCCTATGTCAAAGAGATGCTTAGGGCTGATTAGAACCTGGGGCTATCTTCTTGATTTCAGGGACTACATCATCAACTGAATTGCTCATAACGATATCGCCACATCCTGAAATGTATTTGCCAGGCTCATTCATATGAAGGAACACTTTGAGGATGAGATAGCAATCCCTGCATATCTTCATCCATCACCCATAAAACTCTCTTATTTTCTGCACAACATATAAGACCTGATCATCCCCCAGTTCCGGATACAATGGAAGCAGCAATGCCTTCTTAAAAAACTCTTCAGTCCGCGGAAGACTAAAATTACCCAGACCAAGGGCCTTGAATTGATGAACTGCCTTTCCACCCCACTGGACTACCACCTCGACACCGTTTTCCCTGAGATATGACATCAATTCGTCCCTTGTTTCAGCCTCGATTTCATAGTTCTGAAAGACGTCATAATGCTCGTCATCCTCTACCGGCGGAGGGGGCAGCCTTAATTCCTTAAGACCGGAAAGCCCTTCATGATAACTCGCAGCAAGCTCCCGGCGTCTCTTTATCCTGTCGCCCAATCCAGGCAGTTTGAAATCAAGAATGGCTGCATGGAGGTTATCCATACGGCAGTTAAGTCCCCAGAAGTTTATATCCGTCCCCTTTCCCCTCCCGTGATTCCTGAGCATTCTTATCTTTCCGGCAAATGCCTCGTCATCGGTAACAACTGCACCGGCATCTCCAAATGTTCCCAAAAGCTTAGCAGGATAAAAACTGAAACACCCGGTCAGTCCGAAAGTCCCTGCCCCCCTACCCTTATAAGTGGCACCAAGGGCCTGGGCAGCGTCTTCAATAACTGCAAGGTTATATCTTTCGGCAAGGGCTACCAGTTTATCCATCTTGCTGCAGATCCTGCCATTGAGATGAACAGGGATTATGGCCTTTGTTTTTGGTGTAATGGCAGACTCTACGAGGTCCACATCCATATTATGGTCATCGGCAATATCCACAAAAACGGTTTTTGCTCCCAGGAATTTAATAACTTCAATTGTTGCCACAAAAGTATGGGAGACGGATATAACCTCATCACCGGGCCCTACACCGGCAGCATAAAGGGACAGGAGCATGGCATCCGTACAGCAACTGACTCCGACTGCAAAATTACTCCCAATGAATTCCGCAAAGTTCTCTTCAAACCTTGAAAGGTCCTCACCAAGAATGAATGCCCCCCGGGAAAGCACACCTCTTATTATTTCAATATACTCTGCCTCGTGGGCATTAAACTGCAGTGGATAATCAAAAAATTTCACCTTCCACTGCATTGTCATACCCCCTTTATTAAATCTGAAATTTTTTCATAAATCTTTTGCGGAGTGAGTCCGTGATGTTCTTTGAGAAAATCCGCCTTACCAACCAGATGCCGGGCCAAACCTTCTCTGATGCCAAATCTTTTAAAGACCCCGCTGTATCCACTCTCTGCAAGCACTTCGGAGACTGCTGAGCCAAGTCCTCCACTGATATTGTGTTCCTCGATGGAGAAGATGGCATGATGTGTTGATGCAATCTGAAGGATAGTCTCTGTATCCAGGGGCTTAAGTGTATGAACATTAACCATTGAAGCGCTGATTCCTCCTTCGGTCAGCATATCAACAACCTGCACTCCTGTATGGACCATATCACCTGTTGCAAATACAGCAACATCCCTTCCCTCTCTCAATATCATTGCCTGGCCGATCTTCAGGTCAGGAGTTTTATCATGGATTACGGGCCCGCCCGTGCTTCCCAACCTGATATACATTGGACTGTCATACTCCAGAGAAATCTCTGCAATGGCTTTGGCCTCAAGAGGGTCGGCAGGGACGACTACCGTCATATTCGGCAGGGAAGTCATCAAAGAGAGGTCTTCCAGGCCAAAATGTGTAAACCCTTCAAAACCATAGGTGAATCCCCCACCTACACCAACGAGTTTTACATTTAAATTATGATAAGCAATGTCAACCCTTATCTGTTCAAATGCCCTCATTACCAGAAACGGAATAATCGAATAGCAATAAACATTCTTGCCGCATAAAGAGAGCCCGGCAGCTATACCAACCATGTTGGCCTCAGCAACTCCTGCATTATAAAACCTGTCAGGGCATCCTGCCTTAAAATCATCAAAAAGTTTAAACCCCAGGTCAGCGGTAAGAACTAAAAGATCCTTCTCCTTTTGAGACAATTCCTCAAGTGTCTTCACAAATGTCTTTTTCACTGAAGCAATTCCTTCAAGGCTCCTTCATACTCCTCATCATCCGGCGAACGATAATGCCAAAGCACCTGGTTTTCCATAAATGATACACCCTTCCCCTTCACTGTATTCAGGATCAGGACATTTGGTTTTTCAGATGACAGAGAGCTCAGGGCATTGAAAATCTGCCTGAAATCGTGCCCGTCTATTTCCTGTACGTGCCATCCAAACGCCCTCCATTTTTCTCCAAGGGGTTCCAGTCCCAGTATATCCTCTGTGCCTCCCAGGGCCTGCATCCTGTTATAATCCACAAGGGCCGTCAGATTATCAAGCTTATGGTGCCCGGCAAACATAACGGCCTCCCAGACCGAGCCTTCATTTAATTCACCATCACTCAGCAACACATGGACTCTATATTGTTTACTGTCAACCCTGCCTGCAAGGGCCATCCCTGCTGCAACAGAAAGCCCATGTCCCAGGGAACCGGTAGAGACCTCTATCCCCCGGCTTAAATCCCGCGCCGGGTGTTGCTCCAAAGTCCCACCGTTGACGGCAAATCCTTTCAGGTCTTCCCTGCTCATGAAACCCCGTTCAGACAGGACAGCATACAGGGCTGGACAGGCATGACCCTTACTCAGAATGAATCTGTCCCTGTCAGGGTCAACCGTGGTCTCAGGCGAAGCATTTAGAGACTTAAAGTAGAGGGCTACAAGGATTTCGACAATCGAAAAACAAGGGCCGATATGAGGACTCCCGGTTTTATGGATCATATTCAGTACAGAGAGCCGGACATTCCTGGAGATTTCTTCATACTTCAAAAAGTCATCCTCAATTTCCATGCAGGTTCCTTTCACGCCCGTGTCTTTACAAGTGTCAGAATAGTTTCAAGTATTATCTTTATATCAGTCAGAAACGAGCGCTCATCAATATATTTTAAGGCAAGCCTCATCTTTTCCGGCTTGATCTTCTCCCTGTATGCCTGGTGGGGATCAGGGCTTCCCCTCAAAATCTCCCCTTCGTTATGAAAGGTAAGCGAGGCCCAGTCAGTAATACCCGGCCGGACCTCCAGTATCCTTCTCTCCTCATTCGTATAAGTCTCTACTTCCATCAGGACTTCCGGCCTCGGGCCCACAATGCTCATCTCCCCTTTTAAGACATTAACAAGCTGCGGCAGTTCATCAAGCTTGTATTTCCTGAGAAACTTACCAACCCTTGTAATTCTTGGGTCATCAGAGGCAGTTGAAGGACCACCAAACTTCTCGGCATCAACCACCATCGTCCTGAACTTGAAAATCCTGAAAGTCTTCCCAAATCTGCCAACCCTCTCTCCACGGTAAAAGGCAGGTCCCGGAGAGTCAAGTTTAATGAATATAATTAAAAAAAATATCAAGGGACCAAAAAGCACAAGCCCCAGCAGAGAGGTTATTATATCAAAAGTCCTTTTCAGAAAACCGTCCAATCTCTTATTCACTCATCTCTCCTGAATTATCCTGAAATACCCCGGAAGCCTGAACCCGAATCTTTTCACCCTCTCCCCTTCTCCGACCTTAACAAAACCTGCCTTCTCGATTACCCTGATTGATGACAGATTACCGCGCTTGACAACATACCAGAAAGTACGGCCGGCCCTGCCCTCTGATAAAAGAATCTGCTGTATTGCAAACGAGGCAATACCCCGTCTCAGATGATCAGGATGAGTCCATATATCTCCGATCTGGAGGTCATCCCCGGACATAAAAGGGAACCTGAAGTAACCGGGGAATATGCCTGACCGGTGCACCAAAACTCCTCCCTGATAGACGAGAAAAAGCCCGTAGTCTCTATTTCTGAAGACATGCAAATAATGCATTACCCACCAGGCTGCAAATGGTGTCAGGGGTATTCCCGAAGGAACAATACCCGACATCCCGGGGTGCCAGAGATTAAAGGTATATTGACTCTCCAAAGCCAAATCCACCTGATTTATATCTTGTGACTCCTTGCGATAAAATAAATATTTCATAAAAAATCTGCCCTCTGCCGGATCCAGAAATAAAAAGCCTCAAACAACGGAAGGAAGCGATATGATAGACTCTGAACGGTTTTCAGGTTTATCCGCATTTATTGCAGGATAAAACTGCCTCGGAGCCCCGGCCGGATGCCGGAACGAGAATGAGTTCAGAGTCTGTCATATCGCTTTCAACAACCATTCATCTCCGGATTCAGGCTTTCCCGGCAATCCTCTCCAGATAATCAATCATACCTGTATACACACGCCCTGCCGAGAAACGCTCCTCAAACAGCCTTCGGGCATTCTCACCCATCTGCCGTCTCTGCCGGGGATTATGATATAAGTTTAAAACAGCACTTGCAAGACTCTCCTCATCGCCTGCCTCATAAGCAGATCCACAATAATTTTCCGAAATAATTGACTCCAACTCTCCGCGAAGACTTGAGATAACAGGTAAACCACCACAGAAGTATTCAAATACCTTATTGGGCAAGCCCTGGGGAGCGTTCCTGACATATGCCGCCAACCCGGCATCCGACATTTCCATTAATACTTTAATTGTTGCAGGAGAAACCCAGCCAGTTAAGATTACATTCTTTAATCCCCTGGCGCGATATCTTAAAGAAGACATCTTTTTGCCATCGCCACACAGAACGAACTGGATTTTCCCGCCATCTGGCTGTGCCAGTAATCTTGCAGCATCTATCACCGTCTCAATATCATAAGAGGCTTCAAACTGACCAAAAAAGCAACATATAAAACTCTCAGGGTCAACACCACTGTCAAGAAGAAATTGCCTTTCCGATTTTATCCGGTCTTCACTTAAGGATTTTTCCAGGGATGCCAGCGGGAATACCGCATCTGTCTCAGAACGTTCACGGCCTGCGTAAGCCAGTCCCCAATCCAGGTAACCGGAAGATACTGCTGTTACTGCATCTGCTTTCCTGAAGATACGCCGGTTGGCATTAAATGCCGGCCATAATACAAGCTGACCGAGCCAACGTAATCCCCGGGGAATGACACTCAAGAAAATATCCGGCCATAAATCACGGACATCAATTACAACCGGTATATTATGACATCCGGCATATTCTATTGCAACCCTGCACATCCCCGGAGCCGGCAGTGCGCTGAGAATAATATCAGGAGGTTTTTCATCTCTGATGCGCCGTCTGAACACACGGGCGATCTGATGATTAAACCAGAGCCTGCTAAAGCTGATATTTTTTCTATAACCTTTTGCATACAGCAGTTCAATCCTGTATCGGTCATTGACTTTAACCGCGCTGTCCTTCTCAGCCCGCTGTCTTTTGTAAGCATGAACAAACGTTGGTGCCCACCTGACAACACTGTGACCGCGTTCTGCCAGCATATCCGCCAGAATCCCGTAGCGGAACAACCTTGTCTGCCCATCAACAGGAAGCAGTTCTCCAATATGTATAAGCCATATCTCCATGTTTATTAAGTTGAATCCCGCTTCGGTGATAAAAAACCACAAACACAGAAAGGAAGGGATATGATTGACTCTGAACGGTTTTCAGGATTATCCGCATTTATTGCAGGATAAAACTGCCTCGGAGCCCCGGCAGAGCCGGGACGAGAATGAGTGAAGAGTCTGTCATATCCCTTCCAACAACCGTTTATCACTGAATGCCGGTTGAAAACAACTCCAGCAATCTCTTTGAAATCAGGGATACATTAAAATCACTTTCCACCTTTTTCCTTCCACGCATGCCTGTCAACGCATAATAATCCGGATCACTGACAAGTCTTTCAATCGCCTCGGCAAGAGACTCCGCATCCTGTTCCCTGACCATTATCCCACTGCCGTCTCCGAGCAATTCCGGGATACCCCCGGTGCGGGTTGATATAACGGGAATACCGTATGACATGGCCTCCATCAAAGCAACAGGGATTCCCTCCCTTACGTCATCTCCGGTTACAATACTTGGCAATACAACAGCATCAACCCTGCCTTCAGCATATAAACCGAGGAGTTGCTCATGGGGCAGTCTTCCCAAAAACTCTATATTACAGCCAATGGGAAGCCCTTCAACCATCTCCTTCAACTCATCTTCTAACGGCCCGTCTCCTGATATGAGGCATTCGAAACTTATACCCCTGTCCGAGAGTATTCTGCAGGACTCAAATAAATATCTGTGTCCTTTTTTAGGCACAAAATTAGCAGGACACAAAATTGTAAAAACTTCCTGCGATATTACAGGAGTTTTAGCGTTCTCCGGAATTTCCACTCCCATGTGAAGTGTCAATATTTTCCCTTGAAGTGCACTATCAGCAGCAATCTCCAACATATCCTTACAACCTTCTTCATCTATGGCCCTTACAAACAATGCTGAAGCACATTTTTTGTTGATGATATTATTCTCTGCAATATCCCCTCTGTGGGCAGTAAAACTCCAGGGAATGCCTGTGATCCTGGAAATAATATAAGCCATTGTCGAGGGTGTTGAAGCCCAGTGAGCATGAATGTGTGAAATGGATGCCTTTTTGATATCCTCTGACAGGGATACGGCCTTTGGAAATACTATCAGGTTCTTGAGCGCTATCCTTATATTCCTTGCCTTAAAGGCAATATTATACATTATTTTAATAAAAGAACCCGGCTTTCTGCAAATAAAGCTGATTAAATCTTTTGCAATATCAACGTCAAACCATGGAGTGCTCAAAGTATCCTTAATCAGGGGGGCAGCCTCCTTGTGAAATAAGTCACCTGATCTGTCTCTCGGCAGAATCAGAATATCTGCACCCCTGCCTTTGAGGGCAAGCATTTCCGTCAGGATAAAAGTCTCCTGTGTACCAAAGGGGGCTTTTACAGTAATGTAGGCAATTCGTTTCATTTATTCACAAACACGGCAAACTGATAAACCATCCTGTTGCCGGGTTACCGGCCTAAAAACACCCTATAAATTTCTTCTGTCTCCCTGACCATCTTTTCAACGCTAAATTCCCTTACAACCCTCTTCCTCCCCTTCTCTCCCATTTCCATGGCAACACGTTCGTTACCGAGAAGAGCGGCAACCCTCTCTGCAAGGGAGGAAGCATCATTTAACGGACAAAGAAACCCATTCTCCCCATCAATAACCAATTCGCTGTTACCACCAGCGTCAGTGGCAACAACAGGGAGCCCTGCCAGCATTGCCTCCATAATTGCGTTAGAAAAACCCTCATAGTGTGAAGTCATAACAAAAACATCCATGGCTTGCAACATGGCAGGAACATCGATCCTTTCACCGGTAAATACTACATTGTCTGCAATACCCGATTGTTGTGAATATCTCTCTAATTCATCCCTCAGCTCTCCATCTCCGATTATCATAAATTTCAGGTTACGGGACCCGTAATTTTCAAGGAGAATCCTTGCCATATCCAGAAATAACCTGTAGTTTTTCGAGGAATGCAATCTGCCGACTGTCCCGACTACCTTTCGGGCTATCTTCCCTTGAGTGTCAAGGCCGGTTTCTCTTAAGAAATCAACTGTATTTATACCATTGTGTACAGTAAAGACTTTTTTGACATCAAAAGAGTATTTTTCAACAAGCGTCTCAGAGGCTTTGAGTGAATTACATATGATCCCGTGCGAAAAAAAAACAAGTATTTTATCAAGAAAAACCTGATACCCATTCTTATCTTTTCCAGTCTCCGGCAGACTACGCTCAGAAGCAATAATAACAGGCACCCCGGCAATAATTGCCGCAATCCTTCCATACGAATTTGCAGAAAACAGATATGTATGCACTATATCAGGTTTTATTGTCCTGAAGAGCCTGATAAGCCTGAAGAGTCTGGTAAACTCCCTGTTTTTTCTTCTCTGAAGTTCTATCACCTGAATGTTCAGCTTCCGGAACTCCCCTGTCCAGAAACCACCGCTGCTAAGACTGATCACAACAGGAGAGAACCTTTCCCTGTTAATTCCTTTAACAAGTTCATATAGCTGCTTCTCTGCCCCTCCCCTGCTAAGCTGTCCTATTACATAGCAAATTTTGACCATTATTGTTTTCTGTTGAAATCAGCGAAATCTGTGTAATCTGCGGATAGAATTCCTGGCATTATCCTGTCCATTCTGTCATTCCGGCAGTCCTTAAGCCGGAATCTATTCTCTTTAAATGCTTTCCGGACACCCCGAACTCAAACAGTTATCGCCTCCAGCAAATCGATCAAGATAGCATCTTCCGGCCACACATGCCCTACATGCCAGTTCATCTCCCTGTCCCAGTAGCCAGGACAGCCATAAATAGCCTTACTTTGATAACAGTAACTTACCTCAACAATCCCCGGTCTGTTTTCCCGGTCAAAAATAAAATCAAAAGCCAGGCTTTGTGTTTTAAGTTTTCCCGCAGTCTCAAATGCAATCTCAATACACCTTGTATTAATTCTTTTCAGGTCATACTCTATGTCACCGCTCCCGGACGCCCGGAAATCATTTGGCCTTGTATTTCTTGTAAATCCAAAAGCCCTGTTTCCTATTATCGTTATCCTTGTGTCAAAATCGTTATCCGGCAGAAAATCCTGGAAATATATATACCCTCTTTGAGCAGGGATAAAACTCCCCTCTCTCCTGGCAGCATAAAGTATTTTTGGCATACGTATTATTTTATTTATCAATTGTCCAGGGCTGCCTGTCTTTCTCAATTTTGTCCCAACATCACTGAAATATCCACTGACGGATGGAAACCCCACAGAAAATGCCTTTTTACACAGTTTTTCAGCTTCTTTTTTGGTCCTGACCAACCTCACATTTTCAGAAGAAGCACCGCAACGTAACTTGAATACCTTGGGAAAATCGGTTTTATCTATCCATCTCATTGCTTTATCTTCATCAAAAAAAACATAGGATGGCACAAGCGGAGCTCCAATGGATTCCAGCAGGTATTTCTGTCCAATCTTGTCATCATAATGCCAGCAGGTTGCTATATCCGGGAAGACTTTTATACCCAACCTTTCTGCAGAAATTATTATCTGCCTGGTTGCAAGTTGGGCCTTTGGATCAGAGTGGTACCAGTGCCACAGCAGGCCGTCAACTCCCTTGAGTTGCTCCATTATGCCGGAATCAAAACAGTCAACAATCCTGTAATCCATTCCGTGTTCAGAACAATACTGAATCCAACGGTCGGAAAAACTGCCGGGACTGCTGTGTATTGCAAGCTGTATTGTCATAGACTCCTTTCAAACTGTTATCTCTTTGTTTGTACCCTTTGCGAACTTGGCGCCTTTGCGAGAAAAAGAGGTAGTGTAAAGAAACTTCTTTCAAGGTTTTTGCGAACCTGGCGCCTTTGCGAGAAATCTGCATAGCCATAGACTCCTTACACGGTTTCCTGAAGAGCCCCTTTTTCTGCCAGAAAGAATGCCGTGTTTTCAAGTATATGATCCGAATTCATAACCCTCAGATACGTCCTCATAATGGGCAATATCAGGTGATATGCTACCATTGCCTTTACACTCCCTGCCCGGCTGGAAACAGGTTTGCTGTAGATTTCCTTAACCTCAAACCCTCCCCACTTCAACTGTTCCATAACCTGCCCAACGGAATATTCCGTTACATGATGGGGCGACATGAGATTTATCCTTCTTCCCCTGAGCACCCTTAATATATTTGAAAAACGGTAACGGCTGGGGGTTGAGACAATCAGGAAACCACTGCTTTTTAAAATTCCTCTTATGGCTTTTAGTAACAATAGCGGGTCAGGCACGTGCTCCCACAGATTATTACATACCACAACATCAAAGTATTCCCTGCAGTAAGGTGGATTACAGGCATCTGCAACACAAAAATCAATCCCCGAGAATTTGTTTGCTGCGTAACTGATTGCTGATACTGAATAATCAAGACCGGAAATCTCTGCATCAGGAAAGTTTTTCTTAATCTCAGCGGTTATATGTCCCTGGCCACAACCGATATCCAGTATTTTAGGCGCTGATATCTTTTCATCCAACGCTGCTTTCAATAAATATAGCGTTGAGTCAATCCTTTGCCTGTGAAACTCATCTTCAATATTGCCTTCAAGTGCATACGGGTCACCCTCTGAATACTCATCGCTATCGTATAATTCCTGGGGAGAGAGGAATATCGGGAACCCTTCAGGATGTATCGCAAATGGAAAATCGTCTGATTTGTTCTCCCAATCCTCGTACCTGCATCCGTCTGCTTCATTCAGTACCCGCTGGCAGGACCAATCATAATACTTATCAGAATGCATATGCTCTCCGGCAACCTTGATTACTCATATTATGTAGAACGATTTTGTACGACGCCATCAAATATGGTTTCCAGGACTTCCCTGTGTGCCTCACAGGAAATAACATTCCGGAGGCAAGTCAGTGAGCTTGTCGTATAAAAATACTTCACAATAAAGCCCTGTGAATTCAACTTACTCAGCACCCTGTTATGAGCCAGAACCTTACTGAGATACTCATGTTTTATCCCTTCGCAAAACTGAACCCATTGGGCCTGAACAAATGCATCGTCCCTGATGGAAAGGGATCGCTCTTCGAGGGACTTACGGAATAACTGCTCTGTCTCTTTGTCCATTCTCCAGGCCCCGGGTTGCAAATCCGACTGCAAATACGGGATTATTTCCATTGTCGAACCGAGGTCTTCTGCGATCGTCAGTTTTACAAAAAACCCTTCATGGAAGGCCTTATCCTGATCCGGCCAATCAAAAATCAGGTTCCCCTGACCATAAACAATATGAGCACCCTGATACTCTTCATAACAACCAGGACAGTGCGTGTGTTGAACTATCACTGCATTCGCCCCCATCTCCACCATAAAGCGACAGGTCTCCCGTAAGCGCGGACTCGGGTAGGGATAGTTTTCATTTCCTCCATGAAGCAACACGATAAGGTAATCAAAATTATCCCTCTGACTTCTGACGTTCCTTACATAATCGATTATATCAAGCGGGTTTGCCCCGCAAGAATTGGCTGATGCTATTGAAAACTCATGCTCTGCAACAGCAAGGATGCCAATCCTGACCCTGCCGATTCTCCTGATAAGTATCTGCCTTGCCTTTTCAAGATTCTCACCTGCCCCAACAGTTGAAATCCCGGCCCCTGCACAGACATTCAGGGTATTTTTCAACCCGGCTGAGCCATGATCCATGATGTGGTTGTTTGCTATATTGATAACATCTATTTCTGCCTGCCTCAGACCATTGATGCAATCACTTTCAGCACCTAATCCCGGTCCGCATTTCAGAATTGGCGAATTCCTGGTTATCAGAGGGCTTTCAAGGGACACAATAGATAGGTCAGCCCTCTCAAACTCTTCAAGCAGGTCATTAAAGACGGCCGCAGCGTCTCCCTTCCTGAAAAAAGGCTCATTCCGACCCACTGGACAGACATCCCCGCCTATCAATACATCAATCACCGGTAAAAACCCCCCTTATTTTCCCATCCCTTAAGTAGAAAGGGATGGTGAGCAAGGGCTAAAAGCTTTTTTATCACAGATATTACTCCTTTAACTTTAGTAACCCCGGATTCAACTGCAAGAAGCCTCTATCAAGGTACGGAAGAGATATGATAGAATCTGAACGGTTTTCAGGTTTATCCGCATTTATTGCAGGGTAAAACTGCCTCGGAGACCCGAAGTATTTCGGGACGAGAATGAGTGAAGAGTCTATCATATCTCTTCCAACAACCTTTTATCTCCGGGACCGGTTTAAAATCTGCGGCTAACCTACGTCCTCGTCTTATCTCTCAGAAACATACCCAAGGCTTCAACTCCACCCTTGACTGCAACACTTGCAAGCGCAAAATAAACTGCAACCCTTCCGAACTCACGATAATTGCTGAGATAATAACTCAAACTCCTCAGGCTCTCAGCTATAGCCCTGTAGTTTTTCTTCCCAACAGAGGAATGCCCCTTATGCACTATCCTGCTTGAAGGAACAATTACAGTAGAAAATCCTGTTTTACGAATCTTTTCATGCAAGATAAATTCTTCCAGAAAGAGAAAAGTATTTTCATCAAGAAGCCCAATTTCCCGCAGCAGTTTACAGCGAATAAGCATGCAGGAACCGGATATTATATCCACTTCCCTGGCCTCCTGAAAATCATACTCATCCATATAATAATGCCTCTTAATCCACCTGTTCTCCAGAAGCAGCCATTTCCCTGGGCCAACCCTCCAGAAATAGTCCTGCAATAAGGGCCTGCGGCGGGCACAGCTAATATCCAACTCTCCTGACCCGGCAACTATTTTAGGCCCCAGAACCCCGACCTCCGGATTAGACTCTGCATAATCAACAAGTTTTTCAAGAAAATCCGGCTCCACCCTTGTGTCATTGTTAAGGATCAAGACGTAATCAGCCCCTGCATCAAGGGCATACGCTATGCCGGCATTATTCCCTGCAGCATAACCCCTGTTCTGTCCTGTTTGAATAAAGACATGCTTATGGAATTTTTCTCTGAGTATCTCTTCAGAGGCATTATCAGAACCGTTGTCTATTATTATAATACGATAATTACGATACTTAACAGCCTCAACCGAATGAACACATTCGATTGTATCCGTATAGTTCCTGTAATTCAGTATTACAATATATACAAGAGGACTATTCATTGCTATTAACCCCGACAATCATCTACAATCCGGATTGAGCGATAAGCAGTACCGGATAGAGCGACTTTAGATATTTTTCGGTAACAGTTCTTAGCGAAATGAAGCGTCCACATCCGTGACTGTTTGAAGCCTGAACTTGTTTCAGGCTGAGTTTCACGGATGTAGCGTAATGAGATTAGAACTGTCGAAAAATATCTTCTTTAGCGAAAGCCGGTACTGCTTATCGCTCAATATTTTAATAACCTTGAGCACTCAGGCGATCCCCCACTTTCTCAGCAAATGCCTGCAGTTCCGGATTCTCCTTATATGCATACGCACGGTCTTTGTTCACCACCACAGACACCCGCTGAATGTCCCTATCACTTACTTCCAAATTACAGAAACTGGAGAGCTTCCGTAATAACTCAAACGGCTCAGAAACAAGGTTTTCATATTTCAGCTCAAGGGCACCGGAGCCCAGGGCTGTAACGTGTTTTTTAGCTTCCTTCAAATATTCCTCCCAGAGCGAAAAAGCGCCTTCCAAAGAGGCACACCGTATTGAATCAGTGAAACCACCCCGCTTTGGCCGGACCCTGTAAAACGCCCTCCTTGCAAGATATCTTGACTTCTTGTTCTCAAACGCTCTTTGTTCCCGCTTAACCAGGCTGTTTGCCACATCAATACCATTGCGGTGGATATGTATCACCCTTGCATCGGGAAATATTTCCTGCCAAAGAGGGAGCGTATAGGTATTACGTGGGTCTTTCCATCCCCAGGGAAAGTTCAGGTTGAAAAGGCTGCGGTAACTCAGGCATTTCCTCCAGCCAAGAAATGAGGCAACAGCCGGTGTCTTAACCATGGAACGCATGTAATCAGTAGCCAGGGTCCTGATTTCCTTATTTTCGAGCAGGAAATGAAATGGTTCAGGATAATCCCAGGAAGCACAGCTTTGATGCAGGAGCCAATCATTAATGTTCATGAAAAAGAGGGTTTCATGGTTGTGCTGTTTTTTCCTGCCGGTAAACAAGCCCAAATTCTCCAGTATCTGAGCGATCATTCCTGTACCGGAGCGGTGCATACCAATAATTATAAAAGGAGACGGACTACGGTCTCTCATTTTCTGCCCCTCTCTTCGCCGGTCTTCCCCGCGGCCTGAGCGTAGATTCCAATCCAAGTTCCCTTCCCATCTGCATCTGCCACATCGTATCTCCATATGGAGATTGACGATTTACACTCTGACGAAGCCTGTCCAGTTCATGTGCCGTTAAAGGCTCATCCACATATCTATCCCAGTTCCGGGGTAGTTCTACCGGTATTTCATCAAGCAATAAACGCGAACTATTACCAATCAACACACTGTGAGATGACCACAACCAATCTTTTGCTGATCTGACCAGACCAGCCCTTACCGGATTTCCTTCAACATACCTTAATCCCGTTAACAAATGCTCATCTCTCTGTATAACAAAGCTCTTAAACCGTCCCTGCCATACATGACCACTGGTTCCATTATCGCGATGGTAACGGCGGACGTGACACGTCATCAACCACTGCATCCATCTGCTTAAATCCTCGGCTCTGGTTGGCATCAGGATCATATGAAAATGATTCGGCATCAAACAGAATGCCAGTATCCTGACGGAATACCGGGTCTTTGCGTCTCTCATTAAATTAATAAAAACCTCATAATCCCGGCTTTTATGAAAGACACGCTGTCTCCCATTTCCACGGTTAATTACATGGTAAACAAAACCATCGACCAGTCCTCTCGGAATTCTCGGCATCGTTATAAACCTTCAATCAAAAAGTAGCCTGTCCCTATTTTTATTTTCATTTTTTAAACCTCACAATCCTTCTGTAGAGATAAAGATACGTGGCTGAAAAGAGAAAGAATATGAAGATTAACACGGGGGTGTTTGAATGAAATGGAAAGGCCATAATATTAAATGCTGCAACCAGCACCCAGATATAGACAGAGGTCTTTGGATTATTCCTTGCTATCCGGCTGTGAACAAGCATATGAAAGTGCACCCTGTCAGGCTTGAAGGCTGAAAGGCCCCGCTTGAATTTCTTCCTGTAGAGTGAAAAGAAGACCTCAAATACCGGATAGGCAAGTACCACCAGCGGAAACCAGGGAGATATGCCGGGATTCCTCTTTACAAGCAGTATGGATATCTCGGCAAGTATAAAACCGATAAAGTAGGCCCCGCCGTCTCCAAGAAAGATTCTGCCCCTCGGGAAATTCCATGCAAAAAACCCGGCTATCGCAACTATCAGTACCGTGCTTACCCCCAATATCAACTGATCTCCATAAATATACGATACAGCTGCAAACGACAACAGGAGTATAACCGACACCCCGGCTGCAAGGCCGTTGAATCCGTCTATTATGTTAATGGCATTGGATAACCCTGTAACGGCAATCAAGGTGAATGGTATCGCCATCCATAACGGCATCCTCATCAGACCTATGTCATAAACAATGCTGTCCATCAACACCATTGCCACTACAGCTCCTGCCATTATTACCGAGAGCCTCAACTTCGGACTGATGTTTGACGTCAGATCCTCATAAAAACCTATTACAAATGCCGGCAGCGCAGACAAAACAAGATACTCCCCCTCTTTCCCAAACATCCATAGCCCGACAACTAATGCAATAACTATCCCCAAACCTCCGGCCCTCGGCGTTGGTACATAGTGGAATCTCTGGGGCTTGTCAGTATCTGCCCGGTCAATGCAGAATGACCGGATACGGGAGTTCTTTATTACTATAAACTGGATTACAAAAGAGACTAAAAATGGCAGGGTAATTTGTAGCAGGATATGGTTCATAAGTTTCAATTTTCAGGGAAGACATTATTTGTACTGTACTTACATGACGCTAACCCTCTAAACTTCTCCACGAACTCAGTTTATCACTTGAAAACATTTAAAGTCAATTTATTTACCTGAGCCACATTTATTGAGTTTTTACCCATTTCAGCTCAAGGCTGAAATGGGTAAAAACAGACTCCATCTATTATGCCTTTGTTTGTACGTACTGCAATAACTTTGACAAAGGTTTCAGAACAAATGTTATCGGATTCGGATTAAGATCGTTCACTTTCCATGCCTTGTAATTTTCTGCAACCGCCCTGACAGTATATAACCCCGGGGTGCTTGTGCCACCTGTCCTCATCTTCACAAGGACCCTCGGAATATAGGTTGTGCTTACTTCATGTTTATACAAAAACCGTAACATCAATTCATAATCTGCAGCAAGAGGAAATCCTATATTCAGAAAACCATATTTTCTGTAAACATCCCTTTTAACAAAAAACGTCGGATGCGGCGGCATCCAACCGTTCCTGAATCTATGTTTTAAAAACTCTCCCGACTTCCAGTGCCTGACCGGGACATTCGTATTATGCCTGTCAACATAAACCAGGTCTCCGTAGCAGGAATCCACATTCTTTTCTGAAAAATACTCTACTACATTCTCAATTACCGTTCTGTCAGCATAAAGATCATCGGAATTCAATATCCCTACAACATCACCTGAAGCAACCTCAAGCCCCTTGTTCATGGCATCATATATGCCGTTATCCGGCTCTGATATGACCTTAGCTATATTCTGTTCGTACCTCTTAATAATATCAAGCGTTCCGTCCGTTGACCCCCCGTCAATGATTACATATTCAATATCATCATGCGTCTGACCAATAACACTTCTGATAGAATCCTCAATGTTTTCAGCCCCATTGTATACTACTGTAATAATTGAAACTCTCATAGCCCCCTCCTTTGTCTCACCCCCGAAAACGTTAATAATACCCTTCAACCTAAAAACAGTCTACACCCTTTGTTAACTTTAATGCTACCCCTTGTTGTATATTTCTCCATAATCCTCAAATTCTTTTTACCCAAAACAGCCTTGAGCTGAAATGGGTAAGCTGAAATGGGTAAGGGATTTTAATATTTTACCCTGTAATAAACCAATCCCAGATACTCTCTGAAAACCAGTTTTCGGCCAATGTAGCTGTTCCACCATCTGTCCATTTGAAAGGCTTTATTCCTGGAGACATAGAACATCAGATTGATATCTTTACCTTTAAAGACTTTATGGAAGATAAAACTGGATCGCCGGAGATGATAAGGTGAAGTCACAATGATAACCGATCGGAAGTTGTTTTCCTCTGTGGCTTTGAGCACTACAAGGGCATCATCATAAGTGGTGTACGAAGCCCTTGGTAGCGGAAGCACTTCCTCTTCAGATATCCCCTCACATTGATAGTCCTTGTTTTCCACGTCAAAGCCTGTAAACATAATCCTGGAGGCAAGCCCCTTCCTCAAAAGATCAACCGCATCTCTTCGCCGTTCTTTATCTCCACCAAGAGCTACAATAAGGTCTGCCTTCTCTAAAGGTGTGGTAACTATCAGGTACTTTCCCATATCAATCAATATAGGAATACGAAACCAATAGAGACTCCCGACAAGTGTAACGGCAACAACAGTCAAAACAATCAGTATATGTTTTCGCTTCATTTAGATAGATTTTTAACCTGATAATACTGGAGTTTATAAACCTTACAAATCTTTTTTTAAACGACATCTTCCCTATTACCCATTTCTGCCTTGAGCAGAAATGGGTAATAGGGAAAGCCCACCCCCCTTATGGAACTGAAACATTCGGCATTAAATCTTCCCGGATAAAAGTACTTCTCTTCTGCACATTCTCCATATCGCTAACAGCATAGCAATTCCTGCAAAATTCTTCATACTTACCCCTTAATAACCGGGAACGGCTATTTACAACTAACTCCGATGTCAGCATCTCCCTAAAGGTATTTTGAGCAAAACTCCCGATTGAACCAATATAGCAGAGATTGACGTCTCCATTGCTTGAGATAATAAAATTAAACCATGGATAGGCGCAAACAGACTTACCAATCCTCTTGGGTTTCCTGCTTGAGAACAAAGGCGGATGTATTATTGTTATTTTTTTATCCCTGTTAAACTGTTTTTTTACCTTTTCAATGATGGAATCGGACAACTCCTGGTGAAAAAATAGTGATTCATCAAACAAATCCGCGAAAGGTCTTGTCAGTTTAGCATGCCTCAATTGAACAATGTCAATGTCATATTCTCTGGCAAAATCATATATGCCTGACAGTTCTTCAACGTTTTTTCTTAACATTGTATAGTTTATCCTGATAATAGGATTTTTTTTCTTCCTGTTATGATTCCTGACTGATTTCAGGAGTGACAAAACATTCAGCAATGTAGCAAAGTCCCCATTTGTTCTTATTGAGTTGTAAGTCGACTCTGTAATCCCATCGATGCTGATGTTTATTTCGTCCAATAATTCTTCATTGATAATATTATAGATTATCTCTTCCTTCATTAAGAGTGCGTTGGTACATATCCCTATATACCCGTTAAAATATTTCCTCGCAACCCTTACATACTCCAAAAAATTCCTTGTCATAAACGGCTCAAAACTGCAGGAGAGATCAAGCATTTTCGTTTTATGAAATATCTGCCTCGCTATCGATTCAAACATCTCCATTGACATGATATTTATTTTATCCCTGTAACCATCCAGGGACATATAGCACATCACACACCGTAGATTGCAAGTGTTATTGGTATCAATTGCAATCCGGTAAGTCGGCAATCTAAACACTTCCAGTGTTTTTAACGCGGCTACCTTCGAACTCCTGGAACCTAACAGGTTATATAAAAATCGCATTGTATATTTATTCATATCGTCAACTTCTTACCCAATAACCAATAAAACCAATTAGAGTAACAGAACAATAGAACCAACCCAAATAATAACCAAGTTTATAATCCCTACCCCTTAATCACCTTTTCTTGAGCAAGTATCTCTTCATAGGCAGTAATCATCTGATCTGCTATTTTATCCCAGGTGTATTTTCCCATCACCAGTCTTTTACCTCTATCCCCCATCTCTTTACATAATTTTGGATTGTCCAATAGTTCACTAACAGCCTTTGACAGGTGATTAGCATCTGTATCAATAATCTTACCACACCCCATCTCCTCAACCTCAGGAAAGCTACACTGTTTTGTTATCACTACTGCAAGCCCGCATGCCATTGCCTCCAAAATGCTTATACTAAAACCTTCAGAATAAGACGGTAAAACAAAAATATCTGCTCTGCTTAAAGCTGCAAGTTTCTTTTCTCCTGTCAGCATTCCTGTAAATATGGTATTATCTATGGCATTCTCAGCCTTAAGTATCTCAACTATTTGGTTTTTATAATCATCTTTATCAGGCCCTGCTATTACCAGCTGAATATCATCTCTATTCTTTAATATATTTCCAAAAGCTCTTGCAAGTATATCAAGCCCCTTTATAGGATGAATGCGTGCTAAGAATAAGATTACCTTTTTCCCTCTCAATAGAGGGTATAAGCCTTCAAACTCTTCCTTAGATGGAAGATTTTTAAACTCCATTAGATTTAAACCGTTTGGGATAAGAAACACATTTTTGTTGTTAACAAAATTACAGATGCTTTTAACTTCATCTTCAGTAATGGCATGAATGCCTGAGGCTTCTTTAAGAAGCTTTTTTTGGATCAGGAATGAGAAAATCTTCTTCTTAAACGACTTATGATCTAAACACCAAGGTTCAAGCTCTCCATGAATAGTTATAACGAAAGGTTTTCTTGCAAACTTTGCTGCTTGACAAGCAGCAAAGTGAGGATGATGCCAGATTTCGTGAATATGAACTAAGTCAAAATTAGCGACTTTTCTCATCAAAGCTTTACCCAAAGGTGAAGAATAAGATGTCCAGAATTTTGAAAGGAAACTTTTCGGAAAAAGTTTTAGATCAACCTCTCCAAGATTGGTTATACATACATCCTTATCATTTTCTGATGGAGCAAAAATGGACACCTCAACCCCTTTTTTGGCTAAGGCTTCGGTTAGCTCAGTAACGACCTTTGTTGGGCCCCCCCACTCAGCAAATAAACTCGCTACTACATGTAGCACCTTCATCCTCTTAAGGCCAGCTCAAAGTCTCCGCTGGACAATCCATGCAGATACAGCTCCGGTAATACTTCTCCAAGCTCTTTAGTCCTCCTCTTGAAATATGGCAGTATCTTACTCTCAAATCGCTCCTCTGTATTCCATACCCTCTGCCTCCTGATCCTTACCGTCCCTTTCATCAAGGCCAACTTTCGTGACTTGCCATATCCGTTGCAATACCCTTTCCCTATATCTATCCCAGCCTTTATTCGTTCCGATTTACCCCTTCCTAAAAATTCGTTTACTTCCTCTTTAAATATCTCCTGAATGTATTCCTGCGTCTTTGTCCGTATACATTCTTCCAGCATCTCGTATTCTTCTATTGACCTCTTCTTCCCTTTTGCTTTATCCTTCCTCATGGTAGCGTTCTCCTTTCTTTCAATTAGATTTTCTAATTGTTTCTTTTTTCCTATGAAAGGTTACACCACCTTTAGGCGGCGCAAATAAATAAAGGTAGCAACTTAAGTGTTCTTTGCTTTAGGCTTGATCATGTAATTCCATTCGCCATGAAACCTATTGCGTTTAATATGAGGAGTATCTCTAACAACAAATTGCTACCTTTATTTGTTTACTCCGCCTTAATCCCTTTTTCCACTCTTTTTTATTGTACTCAAAAATGAACAGCCTTAAGTTCTCTTTGTCATAGTTGTAAGGCTATGTCGTGGCACAACTGCACGATATAACCCTCTGAACATCGTAATTATGATTACTAACGGAAGGAGCTTAATACCTATATCATAACCACTATTCAAAAAGTCTCCTCTGATAATAAAGGGTACACTTCCAATAGCAAGGCTGTAAAGAGCAACTGCATACGTAGAAGAAGACCGCGACCAAATAATTAGATCTATACGACTAGCAATAATACCCAACGCTACAAAACACAATATAACTGAAAGCCAACCGCCGTTTGCCCAAGCCTCACCCACTAGCCCAGGTCCGAAATTTGTTGGCAAATTATTAACTGTTACACCAAGCACCAAAGTAGCTAATTCGACACCAAAAGCTATTGGTTTATCAGGCCAATAAACACGAGGAATTGGGTTAACCAGCAACCCAAATAGACTCTTGCCGTAAAGGTAGGGTTCGATATTCGGATAGATCTCCACGGATTGAACGGTCCGCAAGAATGTATCAAATCCAGCACCGCTAAATAGGCTTGCAGTTCCAACTGAAAACGCGTCCGCGGTAGAAAGTTGTTCCCCAACAAGTCTTTGCCTGTAACCTGTCACAAAGACAATGGCAAACATAAAAACCACAATAAACAAAAACTTGATTTTCCTTAACTCAAAAACATTCTTAAACCACGAATAATTGATCGAGGGGCGAAAATAGAAGAGATAACATCCAATGGCAAGCAGAAAAGACCCTACCAGTCGACGGGAATAGGCATTTAGTGTGTTTACTATAACAAACACCACAATAAATAACCCAAAAAATCGTATGGCCGGAGATCTTGATGATATCATCGCAACAAAAGCTGCAAGGCCTGCAGGCACAATCAGACGGTTCGTATGGTAAGCAACCATGCCACCCGGGAATAGATACGGCAACAATTGGCTTAGGCAAAATAAAATAAATGCTGCTATAATCCAATGTTGCGACGTTAGCCATCTCTTTTTATTCAGCTTTGGCACTACCTTGCGGTATCGAGCTTTCCATACCAAATGATAGCTTATTCGGTAAAGACCGTATGCCATAATTAAGAGGAGATATGCCGTCATAAATTTCGCCGGGTGGGACGTAGACTTCAAATTAAAAAAAAGAGAGAATCCGTAAAAAAAGATAAAGCCGATATCAATAAATAGTCCCATTGAGAATAGGCTCTCGCGCCACCTCCTCAGATGGACCAGAATTGAGATTGAAACAATGGACAGGAAAATAAATAAGAAACACCAATTCTCAATCACGCTTTTTTGACCCTCATCACTACCAAATCAAGAATCTTGGCTAATTGTTCAGTAAGATATGACCGTTCGTAACGGTACAGATCCCTTGCAAGGGCCTGTCGCTTTTCAATGTGTTCCTGCATCAGTGCGGATAGTCTTAATACCTCTATCCTGCAACCATTGGTATCTGCCGGATCACTAATTGTGTGAATCCCCAAACTATGTAATACCTGTGCGTTAGCCCCATTGGGATGAATTATAGATAGGATGGGAAGTCCTGTCCGAACATATTCAAACACCTTTAAGTTGAGGCGCTGAGCTGCATGTGACCCAAAAAGAAGCAAAGCATCAGCATGGTAAGCATACTGTTGTGCTTCGAAGTGCGATAGTGTTTCAATGTGTTCTACCTGGTCTTCTAATCCATATTTCTTCGACATCTCTTCCACATTTTCACTATCGACCGGCCCGACAAAGATCAATTGAATACGCTTAACCCACTCCTGACCTTCATCCCGCAAGGTTGCCAAAGCTGTAAAGAGAGGTATACTCGACATAAACTGATCCAGTCGACCAACATGGACCCACACCCATCTGCCTTTCTGTTTATGTTCCATAATACGTTTGGGGGGATTAGTTTGCTCGATGACACGGAAGTCTTCTTCATCAAATCCATTATAGATAACCTTGCTATGCTCGGAAGGTAAGTTCTGACACAGTTTTAGGAGGTCTTCCTTCATATGCTCTGAAACGCAGATAACTGCTCCTGACCTCCGACACAAAAATGGTTCAGAGAGCCGGCCAATGATCCAAGAAAGTTTGGATTTCCACCCTGGAAAGACATATGGAGTGGTACTCCATGAGTCCCGATAGTCCAGTATATACGGTATCTTGTATATTAGCCAAAGAATATAACCGATCCAGAATGTCACAAATGGGTCGCCAGTCAGGTAAACTACATCAAAACGGTTCGCCCGCACCATCATATTTGCTTTTCTCAGTAGAAAAGGGAACCACTTCACGCCAAGATCGTTGATTGGAAACTTTTTGAGAATTCTAGTCCGATAGACTCGGACGTTCAAGGGAATTTGAGACAGTAGCCCGGACGCTGCTTCATCGACCTGGTGGTTAACGGTCAAAACCACCGGATCCCAACCAAACTTTGGAAGATATTTAACAAACTTCACTGACCGTATAGCTCCCGTGGCCACTTCTGGTGGAAAGTGGCCGCAGATCATCAAAACTTTACGACGAGACTGATTCTCAAAGTTTGTTCTGTTTATAAACATAGTTTTCTACGATACTTAGAGACAGTGACTCTTCTTTTACATTTCGTCCAACAACAATTCTTCGTAATGACGAACTACCTCATAGATGTTGAAATCTGCGCAAACCACTTCTCTACCCCGTATCCCGAATTGCTTTCGTAAGCTCGGATTTTTAGCCATAAATACTATTGCCTCTGCAAGCTTTTGCGGGTCTCTCTCGGGTACCAGCAGCCCTGTTTCTCCATCCCTCACAACTTCAGGACATGCGCCGGTATTTGTAGCAATGACTGGAAGTTCGCAGGCCATAGCCTCTACCATAGCATTCCCTAATCCCTCCGCATCTGACGTGGAAAAGACAAATATATCCATCCCATGTAGCAGATCAGGCACGTCATCGCGGGTTCCCATGAAATCCACTATATCTCTGACTCCTATCTCATGCGCCAGCACTTCCAATTCCTTTCGTCGTGGACCATCACCAATCAACTGCAATGCAATCTTTCCCAGGAAATTACGGGATGCAATCCCTATTGCCCGGATCAGGGTATCATGATCCTTGATCCTGTCCAGCCTGGCTACCATGCCAACTGTTACCTGAGTCTCACCCCTTCTGCGTATAGAAGCTTTGGGTGAAAATAGGGTGACATCAATCCCGTTCCGGATGACTGGAACCTTATCAACGTTTAAGCAATATTGCTCTCTGATTGATAGCTTCACCCGTTCTGAGGCAGCCACCTCTGTCTTGATCCATCGTCGACTCCCTCTGGCCAAAAAGGCATTTTTGAACTTCTGAACGCCAGTTACAGTCTGAGTGTTTTGTACCCCAACTATAAACGTCTTGATGCCAACACGCTTTGCCACTCGAGATAGAAAGTAGTGAAATGGAAAAAACCAACAGACGATAGCATTTGGTTGAGTAGAACAGAGATACCTTTCAAATTCTTTGAGAAAACTCTTTCTGGCTGGTGGGCTGTAAATACATCGATCGAGGGGAACGTCCTTAATGTCCTCAAAACGGCTGATTGCCCCCCCCCCTTCTGTGAGTATAAGGACTCTCAGTTCAAACTTTCCTCTATCGTGGTTCCGAAGTAACCCTTCTACCAAAGTCTCGATTCCACCCACATTCATTGCACGCAAAATATATAGAACTTTTATCCTCTCTTTATCAGCCATTTCTCAATAATATAGTATAGTTGACCAGTGTTTCAAAACTATATGTGCGAAACATCCGTGAAAGTGCGCCAGATCACTGCCCCAACCTACTTTAATGCTCCACTTTTCAAGCCCTTTATGGCAAAAAAGAATATAGTCCAAAAATAGGGAAATAGACAATTTCCAAGCCTTTCGTCTCTACGACTTCCCCTAAAGGCACATCCAACATGCATCCTCCGTCAGCGTTACTTGCTAAAATGATTATTTCATACACTTGTCTTTCAAAATAAATGGATAGTTTAAAGCAACTGGAATAGGGTCACCATAACTCCTTGCCAAGGCAAAATATGGAGCAAGTTGAAGGAAACGCATATTACATTCGTTTCTATTTAATCAGCACAGTATTACGGAAAGCCCTGATAAATCCCTCTGCTTGCCTCTCCGGAGTGAAGGCTGACACGTGCTTCTGAACTTCTTGACGCCAGACTTCAGGGGAAATCTTTCCCGAGCACATTATATCCATATGCTCCGATAAAACCGTAATTGCCCCCGCAGGATAGAAAAAACCAGTCCGCCCTTCAACCACAAGGTCATAAGCTGCCCCAACCCTGTCAGAAGTAATAACCGGCAAGCCAGAAGCCATTGCTTCATTCAGAACAAGTCCCCAAGGCTCAGAACATGAGGGCAAAACAAGCACATCTGATATTGCGTAATAGAAAGGTAGCTCTTCAAGTTGACGAGATCCTGCAAAACACACATCTTTTTGGAGTCCATTATTCTTACAATATTTTTCATATGCAGGCTGCTCTGGGCCTGAACCTACAAGAACCAAGTAAGCATCTCGGCCTATCCCCCGAATTCTTTTAAATGCCTCTATCAAGTCCGTTACATGTTTCTCAGGGGCCATTCTTCCCACAAAGAGAAACACCGTCCCACGAACACCAAAACGGTTTCGAAGCTCATCCCGTTTCGGATTCAATTCATTTGCTTTTTTTAGAAAAAAGTGGTGATCTACCGAGTTCGGGGCTGTAAATATCCTGTTATCGTTCTCCCCAAAGGACCTCAGGTATTCCCGAGAAGCGCGACCTGGAACAATAAAACCCTTACAACTACTCAAAAATAGAGATTTCAACTTTCTTCTAAGACTACTGGACATACGTTCTTCATACAACGTTGATTCACAGAATAAAAACAGGGGAATCCGCAGAATCCTTGCCCAAAACAAAACAACCCAATATGTCATATAATCGTAGCCCCCAACAACAATCAAATTTGCACCTATGAGATTCTTAAGGATATTGTAATTCAGAATGTTGTCGGCCGTTGGTCGACCACGAGCTGCTCCCAAATTTATACTCGGCAATATTGTATAATCAAACATTATATTTGACTCTCTAACGTTCCACTCTCTGCGACTCTCAGTATTAGACATAAAGATAAAATCCATTTTAAATCCCTCACTCTCGACCAATTGGCTTAATCGATTGTACAGAGGTATCCGATATGGAGGAAGAATGTTCGTTATGAATAGAAGTCTATGTTTCATCTATAGTTAAGTAAGCTGATTCTTTGGAGAGGCCTCATTCTTTTGTGCAACAGCAATTAAACCTGGAGAAAAAGAGGCACACATATCAGCCATAATGCTGTTGAGCTTATAAAACATATGAAAACGTGCCATCCACATGATTGGAATAAGGTTTAACCCATATATTCCTACGTCAATAAATCCGTGTTCATGCAACTGACTACGCAACACCGTTGCATTAAAAAAACGAATATGGCCAATATCCTTAGGGTTATCTGGATATGGCTGGCGATGACTCATGTGGAGTGGGTATAGCCCAAATGGAATACGCAGGCGATTATGGATTGTATTAATATTCGGAGTAGTTAGCATAAGATAACCACCGGGTTTCATTACACGGTATAAATTATCCAGAAATGCATCGGTGTCTGGTATGTGCTCAATAATCTCGGATGCAATCACAACGTCAAAATAATTTTCCTTATACGGAAGTGGTGCCCGTAAGTTGCATAGAGTTGTCTTAGCATCATACCGATTTCGCGCAACTTTAAGTGCATTCGCATTTACATCCAGACCATGTAATTCAGAAGCAATATCCTTCAGAAAAAAGAACATGTCACCAGTATGGCATCCAACATCAAGAACTTTGAGACATGTCTTATTCTTGTAGCTACCAAGTTTTCTTTGAAGCACGTCATACTTCCTTCTGAAACGACACATTGCTGCCTTACGTTTTTTTCCTATTATCGGTTCAAAAAAGTTTTCTCGAGACAAATCAGTACCAACTTCTCCTTTTATCCCCCGGCATACTCCCCTAAGCATAAGACGAATCCTCCAATATTCATGTCATCATAAATAACAATTCCTAACGTTATTAACCTGGCAAACAAATACAGAGTCCTTTGGCTGGCTGAGTGGTTAGTTTTGCTAACAAATATGTCTCTATTAAGAGTTACCAGGTTAATAATGATAAAAAATGACGTTCACTGTTTCCACCCACCATACTAAAGTGCCCTTTCTCTAAACCAAACTCTAATGGAACGCAAAACGGAGACTACAGAGTAGGGGAGTATATCAAATCTTATTCCAAAGCGCCAAATTACAACCATTGATAGCTTTACTTTCTGCCAGTAAGTGAGTAGCGAGCGAGCCACTACCCCCAAATGTTCGCAGGTTAGATTCCTGTATAAACGACCAATATTCTGCTGCTTTTTATTCGCATTTACAGGATCTAAAGCCTTGAGCATTCTTATGAGACGTGCTTCTCCGCTAACATCATCTTCTGGATTCATGCGACGAAAGTATAGAGGTTCGGCTACTTGTATGAACGTCCCTGCAAGACTTAACTCAGCTATTAAAACAGTATCGGGTCCTATTACATTTCTAAATAGACCAGTCTGCCTAAGAACATCCGACCTAATGACTCCATAAATCATGTTGCACCAGTAAAGCTTCTGCAAAACATATTTAAGCCGTTCTGCTGCTGATTCTAAAAAACGTGTATCTATGCGATCAGGCATGATATACAGTGGGTTATCTTCTAAATCCATATAGATAGTTTGGGAATAGCACAGTACAGCTTGAGGATCGTTCTCCAAGTCCACGACACAGCTAGATATAAATGTTGGAGCCCAGCCATCGTGACCGCCTGCCCACATAAAGTATTTACCTGAGGACAGGTCAAAGACACGATTGAAGTTTTCTACACTTCCGAGGTTGTATTCATTACGATAATACCGGATACGTGTATCTATAGATACATAATCAAGACATATCTCCTCTGTAGCGTCTGTCGACGCATTGTCAGATATAATTAACTCAAAGTTCTCATAATCCTGATCGAGCAAAGAGTCCA
Source organism: Nitrospirota bacterium (assembly GCA_035873375.1). Classification (NCBI taxonomy): domain Bacteria; kingdom Pseudomonadati; phylum Nitrospirota; species Nitrospirota bacterium. The sequence goes on from JAYWMQ010000007.1 coordinate 95,580, forward strand.
GAGCTTTACGAATAAACCGCTCTCCATTATAAACAGGCATCCCGATACTGACCAAAACAGAGTTTTCCATTATTCACCTTCTAACAAAATATTTCTTGAAATTTTTGTAAATTATAAAAAACAACACTCTATACTGAACATTCATGACTCTAACGAGTCACTAAAAAGCATAAAAATCCTATTTTCACAGTAAATTCACTGTAGATTGCATAGAAAAAACTATTTTTCTGTGCTTCCTTCCAGAAATCGAAAGCTCCTTATTATTTTCAAATATTTAACAATTACTTCCCGGAGTTCATCACCAATTAGCAGAAAGGCTCCTATTAGAAAAAGAATTGTTGCAATTAAGTAAGCTATTGCAAGATTGATAATAGTATGAGCACTGACAAAATCAAGAGCAATCCATGCCAGCCCATAAGTAAGTCCTGTCAGTACAAAGATTTTTAGTACATGTCTATACCACTGCCATACTGGGATTTCTATACATTCCCGGCATATCCTTGGGACCCCGTAAGAATAGGTAAAGATATGATAAAACACCCAGGATAGACCAGCCCCTGTCAGACCCCAAAAGTAAATTAAAAGTGCCGTTACTGGTAAAGTAACGAACAATCCATAGAAGTTCTGACGTGCGATAATCCCAGGCTTGCCCACGGCAAGGGAGAGAACATAGGGAACATTTACTGTTCCATTCATGAAAAATCCCACACAGAGTAATGTTGTGGGTACAAGCAGTAATGTCGCTATATCAGCGTTTAATATATAGGAAAACAATGGTAATAAGGCAAAAGGAATAGCTGCAAAGAGCGGCACAATCCCAAAACAGAGAAGGTCCTGCAATTTTCGGTATTGAGAAATAAGCTTAGATCTGTCTCCCTTTCTAAATAGTTCAGATAAGGATGGATAAGCTGCTTGTGAGACAGCACCAGTAAGCAATGCTCCTTTAGAGGCTGTGCCATAAGCAACGCTATAAAATCCAAGCACACCAACAGGCATCAGTTTGCTAATAATAAGCTTATCAGCCTGTGTACGAATAACGGAAACAATAGAAATAAACATCATCCTTGAAGCAAAACCGAAATTTCTTTTGACCACAACAGAAGAAAATCCCGGGATAATCGCTTTTAGAGAAAAGAAGCGGACAGAAACAGCAAGATAGATAAGTATTCTTAGAGCATAACAAGAGGCAAACCAGTATACCACATGAAACAAATTACCCCCAAAGGCAAGAATCAGGACAGTGCCGAACTGTTGAAGCCCGATAGTAACAACATCAATGAAGTTGTTAAACTCCATCCGCTGCAAGCCACGAAACAGGCTGGCATAAAAAGACCTTGGCAAGGCTACAAGTGAGGCAATGCCCAGAATACGCAGGATATATATCGCGGTTTCCGAATCCATTGTTTTCAGGTTAATCCACTTTTCTACCAGAACAGGCGCCAGGAAATAAATTGCCAACCCAAGCAAGGCATATGCACCCCAGTAAAAAACAGAAGCTGTGCGGATTAAATCCCGAATGTAGTCAGGTTCGGATTTGAAATGGGCAGAAACTTCACGTACCGTGGTGGAGCAGATTCCCATTTCAAGCACTGCACAGAGCAGAGCATTCATCATGGTGCTAAAGTAGATAATGCCAAGCGCATCCTCTCCTAACTGCTTGAAGATATATTTGATAGAAACAAAGCCAAGAACAAGAAGAAGTCCCTGACCGATTAGGTTATAAATAATATTTTTAGAGAGTCTGGACATTCTATTTAACCACCGATTGCACAGACTGAGTTAATCCTATTATTTGCATCTCTTTTTTGTCCACTTTCCATACACTAGCAAGATTAAGAATCTCTTCTTTATGCCTTTCCGGTAAGTTGGCACCTCTGCCTTTAATCCCTACGTTTAATCGTGTATTCTTGCTTTTCATTTCCAATATAGCGGATTGAATCTGATTATGGTTTACATGTATGTCATAAAAGCTAAGAATTCGTGAAACGGTATCAATTTGGTTTGAAAACAATTCTTCATAAGAAGTCCAGAGCACATCCATTTCTTTTGACGCTTCTCGCCATGACATATAAAAATTGAAATACCAAGGCAACATTACACGTATCACATATAGCAGCTTTTCCTCCTTGCTCATACCAAAATATTCTTTATGGACGTAGCCTAATAGAATACGATGGTCTTCTCTTTCGATATGATTATGAAGTGATAATACAACATCAAAGATGTTCCTTACTAATATTACAGGTTTAATATTGTACTTTTTCAAAAGCTTAACATTATTATTCGTACCTTTAACATGCTGCTGCGTTATTGAATTTCTAAGACTTAAGTAACGTAATGGGGTTTCAAATATGTCCTGTTCGTTATGCCCACAAAACTGAACTGCCATCCTACTTTGAAATCCGGTAATCTCGGATAGTAAAGTTGTTAAATAGGTAGAACCAGATTTAGGAAAACAGGCAATGAATACATTAGCACTCGAACTTGTCCGTGCTATCTTTTCAATAATCTTTATCAATGGTTTATTTTCGATAATACCTTTCAATATTCTTTTAAACATAGCTCACATCCTAAACTCTAATTCTATTTCTATGCACTGCTCCAAAACAAAAAAGACATTGCAATTTTCGGTATTGAAAAATAAACTTAGATACGCCTCCCATTTAAAGTTCTACACTGAGCAGAGCATTCATCATGGTGCTAAAGTAGATAATGCCGAGGACATCCTCACTTAATTGCTTGAAGATATATCTGACAGCAACAAACCCAATAATAAGGTGAAGTCCCTGACCGATTAGGTTGTAAATAATGTTTTTGGAGAGTCTGGACATGCTCTTAGCTGGTAGTTTTGGAAAAATTTGATTTCACATAGCCTTGCAATTATTAAATGTCTCATAATTGAATTGACATCAAAGAACCACTACACATGGCCATAATATCATACTCACGGTCTTTCCCTCTTGAAGGGAAGGGCTGTTGTCTTGACTATTTTGAGACAATTAATACTTCCTCACAGATGGTCAACCGCTTTGTTTTAAGAACAGATTAATTTTAACTTTTTCCTTGCCCCTGCATCTTCCTTGTTCCCTAACGACGACTCCTCTACCTCTTACTTACCATCTACGAGCTACCAGTTACTTCACACACCTTAAATATCCATCCGGCGCAACGGTAATAAGTAATTTATTTTCGATCTCCTTATCGATTTCAAATCTGTCCGTTGTTTTCAGGAACTCCCACACTGCTGTTTTTGGATTATTACCCTTACCCCAAGGTCTATCGGAAAAGAAATCTTCGGGAATGTCTTCAATTATGGTATCAAAAACAACAAGATAACTTCCCTTTGTTACCAATGGAGAATAGAGGTTCAATTCTTTGAGCACATGGTCGTGGGTATGCATGGAATCAAGGATAACAATGATCTGTTTTTTGCCCTTTGCAAAATCATAAACCTGCTCGACAGTCCCCTTGTCAATTGAAGAACCCTCAATCATGGATATCTTCCGGAACATGGGATGCGCCTCAATGGCCTTGCGATTGTGTGGGCGGACCTCAATATCTATGCCCAACACTTGCGCGTCTTCAGGTCCGCCACAGATCGCATTCAGTTCCAGCATGGATGCATGGAAAATCAACGATCCACCATGGGCAATACCTGTTTCAATAATCAAATCCGGTTTGACTTCCCAGATGATCTCCTGCATGGCAATAATGTCTTGGGGATATTGAATAATCGGGCGACCGAGCCAGGAAAAATTATATGAATACTTTGGCCGTGTGCTGGTTTGCATAAATGTATCAGCAGCCTTTTGTAGGTCGCTGCCAGCATATGAACGCACTCGCTGCCGGCGTCCTTCAATGAAGAGTTGTATTGGATCGTTCGCCATTTTTAATTCTACCTCCGAAATTAATTACAGAAAGTTGCCTTCAGATGTTTCGATTCGCCATTGTGTTTCAGACCGTTTTTTTGATCCACCGTGTGATATATGAACCTGGAGCCCGCCTGTAGACGGATTTCTTCGAGATAATTTGAGTTCATGACAAAAATCGAATCACCGGAACTCAAGCAAGGTAATCCGTTCTCCGGCGCCAGCACTGGAAGGCCAGTGGCGGGCATGAACCTGCCCTGTTTCGCTGGGCTGATGTCGATAGCAAACTCCGGAACCACCGCACCTCGACGCAAAAGGTGCAGCACAAAAATGACACCCTTCGAAGCCGCTCCCCAAACAATATGCTTCTTGCTCTTTGAATATTGAATCTTGTCAATCGCAAGGTCAATACTTGAAAAGAAATCGTCGGGAAATGAGAAATCTCCTGCCCTTCCCTCAGAACTCAAGCCTATTGTCGTCAAGTCAGCCACCACATAAAGATATTGGCCGCCGAAACACCATCCTGATTCGATAATCCTCCCAAACATCCTGGAGAAATCCGACAACCGAAAATAGTTGACGTGCTCATAAAAAATATCAAACCAAGCTCTGTGATCACATATCCAGTCAAGGCAAGGAACTTCTATATAAATCAAACCCTTCCCATCGTTAGCTGCAGCAATGGATTCGAGAAAACGCAATGGATTTGGAACATGCTCAAGAACATGACGAAGAATGATGGCTTCGCCAGTCATCCCGAGAGACGGAGAAAACGGCTCCTTGACAACATACGATTCTTCACCTTCATAGGCTGGATCCAATCCCACGGCCTTAAACCCCATCGACCGTAAGATTTCGAGAAAGGTCCCCTTACCACAACCCACTTCGAGTATGGATTTTTTGCCGAAATGCCGCTGAACAATGCGAGCGACTTCGTACATATGTTGTTGGAAGATACGGGAACAACCTTGTTCATTCTGATAATTCTGGTCATAGATCACCAGATCTGGGCTGAAGGCCGAATTATGGACGATGCCTGTTCCTTGATCTTGTACAAGCAAAACATTACCTTTTGGGCAGTCCAAAGCTTCTTGAGCCGTACTATACACACGGTTCTGTTGTACGGGAAGATCGTCCACCTGCAAAAGGATGTTGTCACTCATGCCCTTTCCAAGAGAGGTTTGAGTCTTGAGGCGTCGCCCCAGAAGGCCATCGGTTCATAATCAGGGTAAGGATAATAACCCAAATTTAGCCTGATGCTTGATTGCCTTTCCTTGACTCTCGTTTCAACCAGTCTGCGAACGGAAATGGGCTTTCCGCTGCAACAGTTAATGATTCCATTGATGTCCGGGTTCTCTGCAAGAACAGCCAAACGTCCGGCAACTTCTTTCACGGGTAGATAGTCACGCAACTGCTCGCCACCAGACATATTGAAACTCTCATGGCCTTGATCAATGGCACAATCTAATTGCGCCAACAGGCTACCTGGATTTTGCCCCTCACCGTACATGTAGAACAGACGAACCCACTGTAAAGTATATGGATGATGTTTTTGCAGTTCCTGAAGGAACCTGCGTAGAGTGTCTTTTGCTAATCCGTATGGGTTTTCCGGCAATGTCGGCAAATCCTCGGATAACGGTCCATTTTGCATCCCGTATTCAAAACAGGTTCCCGTAACCAGAACACGTTGGACCCCGGCCTCAACCATCTTCTTGATAAAACGGTAAGCTGCCAGCAGGTTCTGCTCAAAATGAAAAAGGTCCTTGTAGTTGGGCAACCCCGGCCAGGCGAGATAAACAAGAACATCCGGAACTCCCAAAGAAGTCTTTGGATCAAGCGATGGATCATGTACATCCATTGAAACAAACTCGACCTGATCGAACCATGGCATTGACTTCCCTCGTTCCATATTTCTGGCCACTGCCAATACGCTATGTCCACGTGCCATCAATTCAGGAACAAGGTGTCGGCCGACAAATCCTGTTGCTCCAGTAATAACGATTCTCATTATATTACTCTCAAACTCGGCACTGCCGTCACAAACTTCCCATCCCATTCACGGATGAAGGCATTCTCCTGCATTACCTCTTGGGCTATATTCCAGGGCAGGATGAGCAGGACATCCGGTTTCCGCTCTTTTAGTACTGGAGGATGCAGGATTGGAATATGGCTCCCGGGAAGAAACTTTCCCTGCTTAGAGAGTGCAGCATCGCAGACGTAGGGAAGCAGATCCTTCTTAACGCCTGCATAATTGAGCAGGGTATTGCCCTTGGCAGCAGCGCCATAAGCGGCTACCTTTTTCCTCTTCTTTTTTTGATCAATCAAAAAACCAAGCAAATTATCCTTAACCCTATCGGCCTTTGCCTGAAACCCCCTGTAGGTCAATAGGTTCTGCATCCCCTGGCTCTGTTCTTCAGCAAGCAAGGCCGAGACGGCCTCCTCACAGGGTCTTGTATCGTCTGCATGGCAGCCGTACACCCTCAGGCTGCCTCCGTGCGTGAGCAGCTCTTCTACATCAAATATCCGCAGCCCTGCGGCTGCAAATATCCGGTCCACAGTGGAAAGGGACAGGTAGGAATAATGCTCGTGATAGACAGTATCAAATTGAACATCTTCAATGAGACGCATCAGATGGGGAAACTCCAGGGTGATCGTACCACCTGGTTTTAGGGCTGCTTTCAGTCCGGCTGTGAAGTCATTAATGTCCGGCACATGGGCATAGACATTGTTCCCGATTATAAGATCGGCCTGTTTTCCCTCATCAGCCAACTCCAGGGCAAGCTGTTTTCCGAAAAAACGGCGCAGAACCGGCACACCGATCTTCTCCGCAGCCTCAGCAGTGCTTGTGGTTGGCTCAATCCCCAGACAATGGATGTCTCGGGCAACAAAGTTCTTCAACAGGTATCCGTCATTCGAAGCAATCTCAATAACAAAACTCTCCTGTCCGAGAGACAGGCGTTCTGTAATCATTTCCACGTACCGTGTGGCATGATCACACCAAATCTGTGACACGGAGGAGAAATAGGCATAATCGCTGCTAAAAAGCTCATCGGCATGGACGTAATCCTCTGTCTGAACAAGCCAGCAGTGATCACAGACATAGAGCTTGAGCGGAAAGTAAAGTTCAGGTTTAGTCAAATCCTCCTCCTTCCGATAGGCATTGGATGGTGGAGCAAATCCCAGGTCCAGAAAAACGTGTTCCAGGGGAGTGCGACAGTGACGGCAATTCATAAGGCAATACCCTCAAAATCCGACCGGAGAAAGGCATGACCACGATCCCGATCAGAGATATCTGTCACTGAAACCGGCCATAACACACTGATCCGGGGGTCGTTAACGTTGAGCGCTCCTTCGGCCTGGGCACAATATGGAGCTGAATGGAGATAGATCAATTCGCAGCCTTCGGTCAACGTCTGAAAACCATGGGCAAATCCTTCGGGGATCAGAAGACTTCTTTGATTCACAGCAGACAGGATTTCACCATGCCACTGCAAAAATGTGGGCGAACCTTTTCTGATATCCACGGCCACATCAAAGACCTCACCCTGGAGGCAACCAACAATCTTGGCTTCAGCATATGGGGGATACTGGAAGTGCAGACCACGGACAGCGCCCTTCTTGATGGTATAACTATGGTTGATCTGGGCAATACTCTTAGTAAATCCGGCATCCTTAAATTCCTCTGCGCAAAAAAAACGGCAGAAAAAACCCCTCTGGTCTTTGATGGGCCTACGTTCCACAACGTAGAGGCCCTCAAGAGGTGTAGGGTGGAAGTGAAAACGGTTATTTCTCTTTGCCCTATTCTCAAATTGCATACGACTGTTAGTCATCCGAAATCTCAAGGAAGGTCACTTTCGACATTTTTGCATCCTAATGTCACACCTTATAGTGTATTATATAGTTTACGCTTATCTTTTACTGCGTAAAGTTGAGTATTTTCCAATTTACCGGAAGTAGATATTCCTGAAATTTTCTGTATTCTCCTATATGCCAGCTTAATTCTTTAAAGAGAATTTTACTATTTCCATCTGAGGTCTTTATCTATTTTCTCATTTTCCATTAATTCATTGATTTTCCTTACTCTAAAATACTTAGAAGTTTGTAAATCCTCCAAAGTTAATCCCAAGTCTTTAAATGTATTATAAAGCTCACCAATCCCTTTCCTTAAATTCCAGGATGGCTTAAAATTAATTTTACTTATCTTAGAGAAATCCACGCAATATGTCCTCTCATCTGAGCCTGTTTTATTTAAAACCTCCACATGACAATCAGGGACTATTTCTGCAACCGTAGTTGCAATATCAATAACTTGGTAATTTTCTTCATTTATTCCCACATTAAAAGCCTGATTATGTATCTTTTCAAAAGGGGCTTCTAATACTGCAATGAAAGCTCTACAGAAATCCTCAACATGAATAATAGGCCTCCAAGGGGTCCCATCGCTTAAAACAGTCACTTTGCCTGTAAGATAAGCGCCTGCCACTAGATTATTTACTACTAAATCCAACCTCAAATTAGGAGACAAACCATATACAGTTGAATTACGCATAAAAACAGGGTGGAAGTTATCATCAGCTAATTTCGACACTTCTTCTTCTACCATAGCTTTTGCTTTGGCATAAGCAGTGATCGGATTAAGTTTCCCTTCCTCTGTCAAAGGCTTATTATTCGATGCAATGCCATATAAACTACAGGAAGAAGCAAAAATAAACCTCTTTATTCCAATTTTTTTAGCTAACTTAGCTAAGTTAATGGATGCGACATAATTTATTTCAGGTGTAAGAGTCGGATTTATTTCTCCTAAGGGATCGTTGGACAATCCTGCTAAATGAATGATAGAAGTGATACCTTTTAAATCTTGCTCATTAACATCTCTGATATCCTTTATTATTTGCTTTGTAGGTAAGTTTTCAGGAGGGAAAAAATCACATCCTTCAAAATACTTAGTATCTAAACCCTCAACCTCATATGAATGCTGTTTTAATAATTTTGTCATAACCGGGCCTATATATCCAGTATTTCCTGTAACTAAAATCATTTTACCTCCCACATTAAGTAAGTATTTTTTCAGTCAAGTCTCGTACATATTTTGCTATTGCTGGAGATGCTGTAAGTCCAGGAGATTCAATTCCTATCAAATTTATAAGTCCTGGTAATCCTTTATCTGTTTCCTCACTAATAATAAAATCCCTCGTTTCCTCGATAGTACCATACAATTTCGGACGAATTCCTGCCATATCAGGAACAAACGCTACTTTTTCAAGTCCGGATATGATCTTCGATGCATCCTCATAGAAAATATTCTTTTTATTACTATCAACATTATAATCAATTGTATCCACATACTCTGTATCAGGACCAAAACGAAGGCGACCTCCTAAATCCAATGTAGCATGAACACCCAAACCCATCAGTTCCTTCTGTGGCACTGGATAAATAAGCATTTTGACTGGTGATTTCTTTGCGTAAAAAAAGTATGAACCTTTACAGTACTTAAGTCTGTAGTCAGCATCGTCAATATCAATACCTGCTAATCCTGCAATATAATCTGCTGAAAGTCCTGCACAATTTATTACTATCTGAGATTTAAAATAATAGTTTTCCTGTTTGATGCCAACTATAAACTCTTTATTTTGTTTATTTATCAATATCACTTCGCTATCATAAGCAAAAAGAACTCCCCTATCTTTAGCCATATTGTAAAAATGTTTCATTAAAGAATGTGAATCAATGATACCTGTATTTGGAGAATAAATAGCTGCTACTGCGTTAGTATTTGGTTCGATTTTATTAACATCTTGTTTATCGAAAAGTTTAAGATCTTTTACATTATTATTCTTACCTTTTTCTAAAAATTCCTCAATTGTCTTTATTTCTGCCTGGTCTGTGGCAGTAATTAGCTTGCCCAACTTCTTGTAAGGTATGGAGTATCTTTCACAAAGTTTATATAAATCTTCAGCACCCTCTATACATAATCGTGCTTTTAATGAAGCTTCAGGATAATATATCCCGGCATGTATTACCTCGCTATTGCGACTACTTATTTCCTGTCCAAAGCTATTATGTTTTTCCAACACAACGATGTTATCATATTTTGCTGATAGTTCTGCTGCAATTGCCAAACCAATTACGCCAGCGCCAATAATTGTTATTTCAACTTTGTCCATTTTAAAAATCTATGAATCCCATACTTTCCAGTCTGCTTTTCCCGTATTCCACAAGCTTTCCAACTCCGTCTTATCCCTTAATGTATCCATCGGCTTCCAGAACCCATGATGTTTATATGCTGCCAACTGCCCGGATTCTGCGAGATTTTCCAGGGGATCGAGTTCCCAGTAAGTTTCATCTCCGTGGATATAATCAAACACTTCAGGCTCTAACACAAAAAAACCACCATTTATCCAGGAACCGTCCCCTCTTGGCTTCTCCTGAAAAGTCAGAACACTGTTTTTGTCATCCAGATTTATTGCACCAAATCTCCCCAATGGCTGGACTGCTGTTACGGTTGCAGCTTTCCCGTGTCTTCTATGAAAACTCAACAGATCACCAATATTAATATCTCCCACACCATCGCCATAAGTAAGCATGAAGCTTTCGTTACCGATAAACTTTTGGACCCGTTTTATTCTTCCACCTGTCATTGTGTTCAACCCGGTGTCCACAAGTGTAATCTTCCATGCTTCGGCCTTGGAGTCATGAACCTCCATATTGTTTTCTTTCAGGTCTATTGTTACGTCGGATTGATGAAGAAAATAGTTGGCAAAATACTCCTTGATTATGTACCCCTTGTATCCCAGACAAATAACAAACTCCTTAAAACCATAGTGGGAATAAATCTTCATGATATGCCACAAGATGGGCTTGCCGCCGATCTCTACCATTGGTTTCGGCTTAATAACGGTTTCTTCGCTTAAACGTGTACCGAGGCCACCGGCTAATATTACTACTTTCATGGGTCGGATCCTTTTTGTTGGGATAAGTAAGCTGACAAGCTGGCAAGCACAAAAACTGGCAAAAAAAGACATGCTACCGCCACCCCCAACGCACCTGTTGGGTTTGGATTTTAATGAGTTCTTTCAGGGGGTTACATAATTGTAGGAATTGTGACATGCCCCCCTCATGTACGTTAAAAGTATATGATATTTGCTGTGGTGTGGTCAAGCCTTTTAACACCAGGCGGGCAGGATAACTGATTTTCTTTTCTTTAGACAGGATGGACAGGATAACTGATTAAAAAAACAGAGTTGATTCTTAAATTAACTCTGGTTATACGCAATGAAATCAATTTCTTTCACTGATACAAAATCAGTATCTGCACTCATAAGGGGAATACCAAGATAAGCAGAGGTTGCGGCTATGATCCCATCGGGAATTTTCAGTTTATACCTTTTCAGAAATTCTATGGTATAATTCTTGATACGTTTATTTATATCAATAATCACACAGTCCTCAAGAAAATCAAGAATTAATTTCTTTTCTTTCCTGTTTAGCCCTGGATATCCTAAAAGTTCTAATTCGGTAACAAACGATATATGAATTATCTGGCCATCTAATAACTCTGCAATACGGGAATCACCTCCAAACAGATAAAGTGCAATATTTGTATCAATCAGTATATTCATTCCACTCTTTTCTGATCCGCCTCTGGTAAGATAATGGTTCTTCTTTTAATTTTAGCTTGCCGATATACTTAGAGGTGTTAAGTGTTCTTACACTTTTAAGATCTCTCTGTATTTTTCGCCTTATTTTTGTAATGTCGTCACTCTTTTTAATTGAGATGGTGCCCATTGAATGCCTCCAGATACTGTAATGTTGTTTTGAACGATAGGATTCCTTGTTGTTGCTTAATTATAACATAAAGTCTTTAGTCCGGCTGGTTGATCCTGTTGATATTTATCCTTCCATTATCCTGTTAATCCTGTCTGAATAGTATTTTCTGTTCAAGTTTGAATATTCAAAAAATTATCGTCTTCTTTTAGCCTTTTTATATATACCCTCTCTTGTACCTATCAGAGTGACTGTGATCAACTTTTCCTCAATGAAATAAACTATTCTGTACTCGGGTTTTCTTCCAAAATGATAGGAACGCTCCTTGTACAGAGCGCCAACTAATCCTTAAAGAAGCGCGATAAAACAAAAAACAAACAGTAAGAGGTAGAAATGCCCCGAATCTATTGGTTAAAATAAGAAGCGTGGGAAGCGCAATAACCAAAGAAAGGGGCATTTCAAGTGAGCAAAATATCTAAA
>JAYWMQ010000008.1 GCA_035873375.1 Nitrospirota bacterium
CACCTGAAGGTCCCTGGAAGACCACCAGGTTGATAGGCTGGAGGTGTAAGCGGAGTAACCCGTTCAGCTTACCAGTACTAATAGACCGTGAGGCTTGACCTACTCTCCTCCTTTTCCCAGTACCCTCCTGTTGTCAAAGACTTGATTTTTTTGTTCTTTAAGTTATATTCTATATAGAGAAGAAGAGTTTTCCGGTGGTTATGCCGGCGGGGAAACACCCGTTCCCATTCCGAACACGGAAGTTAAGACCGCCAGGGCCGATGATACTGCGACTGTGAGGTCGTGGGAAAGTAGGACGCCGCCGGATTTAAAAATTAAAAGGGGATATGGACCTTAACAGTCTATATCCCCTTTTTTTGTTATCTGCAAATGAATTACCTTAAACTCCTGCCGCATAGAGTCTTAAATATTTCGAGTTTATGCAGGGAATTAAGAAAAATGAATCAACCTATTTCTTCATTTCAATATAATCATGTAAAAAAAGGTTGATTCCCTGCCTGTTTCACTATTTATGGCTGTAAACCCAATACGATTGACCTTTCTGTTCAGTTTTTCCGTGATTTTAGCTGCAACCGTTCCTTTTTCTTTATCAACTTCAGGTCTTATCCATCCAAGCTCGGAGACATAAACACCCAGGTTTTTATAAGTGCCATGATTTATTATCCTTCCCTCTATCCTGTCCGGGGGATTTTCTTCAAGTATCCCGTAAGGTGGATATACTTTGTCTACATTGAGTGGCTCCGTCAATAAGAATTCCCTGAACTTATCCATCTTTGCCCAGCTTCCTACTGAGGCATACCTGGGCAGCTGGTAAATATCAGTAAAAACCCCTGTGCTTGCCGGGTCCTGTGTGAATGAGGCAGTGTAGCCGTGTTTTTTTAACAGTTTCACAAATTCCTGATTATACTCTCCATAGGGGAATGCATAGAATTCGGGCCGGATACCAAGGATTTTCTTAAAGCGTTCCTGGCTTCTTAAAAGATCATCTTCGAGCAGTTTCAGGTATTCCCTGCGGGACATACCCTCGGGCCACCGGGCGAGCCTTTGGTGGGAATAGGAATGATTACCAAAAGTTGCCTTTTTGTATTTCATTATGTCCAGGATATCTTCAGATGTCATGAAATCAGGGTATCTATCCAAGGCTTCCATATATAAGAAGACTGTAAAGGGGAACCCGTATTTTTTTAACAGGGGGAATGCGTGTGTATACACGGACTTGTAGCCATCATCAATTGTTATGACAACAGTTTTTGGAGGTATATCAGCCTTGTCCCTGATAAGTGCAATGAGCTTGGCAAGGCTTACAACATTGTAGTGGTTATTTTTCAGATAAAGGAGTTGAGCCTCAAACTCTTCTGTGGCAATAGAGGTGCTCGGGCTTTTTGGTTCATCGAACTTATGATAAACAAACGCAGTGGCATAGCCTGTTTCTTCTGCCGCAGAGCAGGGGCTAATAAATAAAAGCAGGATCAATACGACAGGTATCGTAAACCTCAAGATTCGTGCTCCGTATTATATTATTAAGCCGCCTTACATACTCCTCTCTAAGTATGGAGTAATTATCAAGGTATTTGATAAGCTTTAATGAATGGGATGTATCTGTTCTCTGTTTCCTGAAGTCCTCATATGCCCAACTGACATTGATGTTGAATAGGTAGTCCTCAACTGCCTGGAGCGTAGATTCATACTTCGAGAGCCTTGCCTCTGATCCTGTAGCCTTTATTCCGGGGTTATTACCAAATGTCCAGGTACCAAAGATATTGTTTCCCTCGGCAAAGAACCTGGAACTTCCCCATCCGCTCTCAATAGCGGCTTGGGCAAGAATTATGCTGGGCGGATGGGTATTGAGACGGGAAAGAAGTTCATCAATCTTATCCGTCCGGTATTTTTCTGATAAGTCACTCAGCAAAGACAACTCGTTATCCTTTAATGCTATGCCCCTGGAGACCTTTTTCTCAATTTGCAGGAGTTCTCTCCTCTCTTTTTCTATGTCGTTTTTGGCAATAAGGATAGAGGGAAGTACTATCTTGATAAAAGCCTCTTTTCTTTCATCTGCAGTAAGCCCCTCAAGAGAGATAACAGATTTGTAAACTACAGGCTTTACTGCATTACAATCGAATTTTATCGCCTGCAGATCATCTATAGATGCCATATCCTTGTAGATGATCTCTATATTACTGCCATGTGTGCGAAGAACTTCCTTGCCGGAGAGCAGCAATACGGAAAAGGCAATCAGGGAGACGGTTACGGTAAGAAACCCTTTCATTATCTCAAAATACCTCTGTTATATTCAGCTTCATTAGTAATTATACCATATTTTGTAAAATACGTTAGCTTTATGGTTAAATAAAAATCCAATGGATTTTATATCTTGAAGTACAGGAGACTTTTGAGATGAAGAGGTATTTTGGTCGATATGGTGGAAGGTTCGTTCCGGAAACCCTGATTCCGGCACTTGAGGAGCTGGATGGGGCCTTTGGGAAGGTAACAAAGGAAAAGGGGTTTAAGGAGGAGTTTGGCAGTCTGCTCAGGGACTATGTTGGCCGGCCTACCCCTCTGTACTTTGCGTCGAGGCTGACCAGTTATCTTGGTGGTGCAAGGATATACCTGAAAAGAGAAGACCTTACCCATACAGGTGCCCATAAGATAAACAATGCTCTTGGTCAGGCTCTTCTTGCCAAGCGGATGGGAAAAGAGAGACTTATTGCCGAGACCGGGGCAGGTCAGCATGGCGTGGCCACCGCAACCGGGGCTGCACTGGTTGGGCTGAAGTGTGAAATCTATATGGGCTCTGAGGATATGGAGCGTCAGGCCCTTAATGTATTCAGGATGAGACTTCTCGGTGCAGATGTTTCAGAGGTTTCCCTAGGCTCAAGAACACTGAAAGACGCAATAAATGAGGCTTTACGGGACTGGACAACCAATGTAAGGACAACCCATTATATCCTGGGAACGGTTTTTGGTCCGCACCCATACCCTACAATGGTCAGGAAATTCCAGTCTGTTATAGGCATGGAGGCAAGGAGACAGATATTGAAGGCAGAGGGCAGGTTGCCGGATTACCTGATTGCCTGTGTTGGCGGAGGCAGTAATGCTCTGGGGCTTTTCCATGCCTTTCTCAGGGATGACGTGCGGATGATTGGGGTTGAGGCAGGAGGAAAGGGGATAGAGAGCGGGCTCCATGCTGCAAGGTTTGCAGGCGGTTCAGTTGGGGTTTTTCAGGGATGCAAGAGCTATCTCCTTCAGGATGAGGATGGGAATGTGCTTGGCACGCATTCTGTTTCTGCCGGACTGGATTATGCATCAGTCGGCCCTGAACACGCATTTCTCAAGGATGCAGGAAGGGCTGAATACACGTATGCAACAGACGTTGAAGCGCTTGAGGCCTTTGAAGTGCTCTCAAAGACCGAGGGGATTATTCCTGCCCTTGAGTCTGCTCATGCCCTTGCAGAGGTGATGAAGCTTGCCCCTATACTCTCTAAAAACAGGGTTGTAGTTGTTAACCTCTCAGGAAGAGGTGACAAGGATGTTGAACATGTTGCAAAAATCAAAGGGGCAATAAAACGATAATCCGTGATATTTATCCCGTCCGGACAGGGGGTAGGTGTTTTAAGCCGGGGTGACCCTTATGAAATATCGTTCTATGTCTGTCAGAGGCAGCTTCAGGGCAATGGTTTCTATATTAAAATTCTTGATTCTGCTTCCAAGTCTGGTTTGAGCCTCTTTTATCTCTTCACAATATGCTGGTCCCTTGCTCAGGATTAAAACGCCTCCCCTTGAGAGAATATTTTCGGTCTTTCTGATAAAGTCGTATGTCCTGAAGAGCGCCCTAGTTACGATAATATCGTAGGCTTCCCCCGCGGCACTCTTTGCATGCTCCTGAAGGCTGCTCTGAATTACTGCAATGTCGGTTAACCGGAGCTTATTGCATATGTGTCTCAGAAACCCGGCTTTTTTCCATGAGGGTTCCATCAGGGAGACGCTTAACTCAGGTTGTGCAATCTTGAGTACAACCCCTGGAAATCCGCCCCCGCTGCCCACATCAAGTACCCGGATATGCCTTGTCCTGACCCCTGGGAGGTCTGGAAAGACCTTCAGATAGAGCAGGGAATCCAGGAAGAGGCGGATGGCCATAGCCCTATCGTCCTTCAATCCTGTTATGTTGTATGCCTTTGACCAGGTCCGTAGCTCCCTGTGATAGAGGGCATATTTGTTCAGGATATCCTCATCAGGCTCTATCCCCAGCTCCTGTAACCCTGCGGTCAATATATCAAGGAAATCCTCTGCCACAGGCTGATTATTCTATCATTTCCGAGATATCCACACCAAGAGCGAGGTTATGGAGTATGTGGTCTATGGTGGCAACGACTCCGAAGTTAAGGAAGGTTGACTGCAATATGGTTTCAGGCGGGTTGAGTATCTCGTTGCGGATTGTTAAAAAGAGACGCCTCAGTCTCGTCCTTCTGTTATAGCTTGAGTTACGGATGATATCAGAGCATAGCTCACACATTGGGACGGCTTCTCTGCGGGCATAATCGAGAAACATCTCTGCTATCTTGAGAAATAAGCTGTCCGGGATATCACAGGTCTGTTTGCCCTTATAAGGTTTCAGCAACCTGTAGATGTTGTCCTCATGCATCCACCATGTCTCAAGGGGGAACTGGAACATATCTTTTTGATGGTAGCTCAGGGGTTTGTAGTCAGGGGTTTCAAGCATATATTCTACAGGTTCTATATTCTGCCAGCCCAGGATGTTTTTCAGGATAACCGTATCAAGTGGTATGGCAAATCCGTTGCTGAACCCCTTTTTCATAAAGTGCTTTATTAACTTAAGGAGATAATCTTCCTTTACAGGATAATAGCTCAGTTCTGAAAAATACTCCCTTTTTATGTCGTCATACGCCTCTTTTGTCAGATTTGTTATGATGATTGTGTCCTTGATGCCAACCTTCAGCTTCATGAGTATGGAGGCGAAAAAGTAATTATTACGTCCGAATTTTTTACCGATAAAAGCGGACATGGAGCCGTTTCCGTCAATAAGGCTTACCCAGAGGTCGACATATTTGTTCTTTCCTCCCCGGGAGAGGTCAGTAAAGAATGACATGTCCTCCGGCGGTAAAGGTAATTCCTGCATGAGGGATATATATGACCTTTCTGCTTCATCCTTCATAAGGGGGTTAAGGCAGGAGACACTGTAGATGATGTTTATTGCATCCTGTGTTGATGCCATCTCTATTGCCCTTAAAGCCGAGATGGAGACATCGCTGTCGTGGTGGTACGTGAGGTGTTCCAGAAAGCAGAGCACTTCGGGTTCTTCCGAGCCTGCCAGGTCTTCTATCATTCCGAGAAGTCCCTCTGGTTTGCTTTTTTCAATAATTACCTTATGAATGTCATAGAGTTTTGAGGGATTCGACCTTATCTGATCTACTATGAAATCCTCAAAGGAGTCCCTGAAATCTGTAAACTCCTCTACAAAGTCCTCAAACCCCTCCAGGCTTTCCAGGAGGTCTTCAGGCTCAAAGGCCGAAAGAATAATGGCCTTGTCCAGGTCTGATATGTTCTCTGTGCTGAGCACCTTCTTAAGCTCATTTATGAGCCATTCAGGAAGCGGTCGCGGGCTGTGCCTGTCAAGTATGAACTTCGTAAGTGTCAATATGTTATCTTTCTTTTGAGATGTGAATTTTTCAGTCCGGATCAATCTGAACAGAAGCCTCAGAACTGTATTGGGGTCTTCGTATATATATCTGGATACCTGCCGTCTCATATCCCTTGGTGGAAGGGCAATAAGTCTTCTGAGATCAGCAAGCTGGTTTTTTCTGGCCATCTACCTCTCCTTTATTCAGTAACCATAAATTAGGAAACAACCCAGGCAGTGTTCTCTATTGCCTGCTTCTTTCCCTTCTCTTTTTCTCGAGGGCTATCATAACAAGGGCTATGGCAGCTGGTGTGACTCCCGGGATGCGGCTTGCTTCACCTATATTTGAGGGTCTGACCTCTTCGAGTTTTCTCAGAACTTCACGGGAGAGTCCCGATATCCTGTCAAACTTGAAGTCAGGCGGAATGGTACGCCCCTCGATACGCTTCATCCTTTCCACCATCTCCATCTGACGTTTGATGTATCCCTTATATTTTATCTCTGTTTCAACAAGTTTTTCCAGTTCTTTATCAACTTCGTAAGGAGGAGGGCAGAGAGTCCTCAGAAAACCATAGGAGACTTCAGGACGTTTCAGTAGCTGGAGAAGCGGAGTTTTTTCAGTAATAGCTGAAGTCTTCAGGGATTCAAGTAAGGGGTTTGCCTCTTCTGCGCTGACCTTCAGGGAGTGGATTCTCTTTAACTCGGCCTCCAACAGTTCCTTTCTCCTGAGGAATCTCCTGTACTCTCCTTCACAGACAAGACCTGTCCCAAATCCCTTTTCCCTGAGCCTGAAGTCTGCATTGTCGTGCCTCAGCAGCAGCCTGTATTCCGCCCTTGATGTAAACATCCTGTACGGCTCTGACGTTCCCTTTGTGACAAGGTCGTCAATCAATACCCCTATGTATGCCTCATGTCGTTTAAGTACAAGGGGGGCTTCTGATCTGAGCTTTAGTGCTGCATTTATCCCGGCCATCAGACCCTGGGCCGCTGCCTCTTCATAACCGGAGGTTCCGTTTATCTGACCCGCAAGAAATAACCCTTCTGTTGACCTGGTCTCAAGGGTGTGTTTCAGCTGTGTCGGATAAACAAAATCATATTCAATTGCATAACCGGGCCTCATAATCTCAGCCTCTTCAAGTCCAGCAATGCTCCTGACGAGTTCAACCTGTATATCGTAGGGCAGGCTTGTGGATATGCCGTTGGCATAATACTCCTTTGTCTGAAGCCCCTCTGGTTCAAGGAAGACCTGGTGCCCCGGCCTGTCGGAGAATCTCACGACCTTGTCTTCTATGGATGGACAGTACCTCGGTCCAACACCCTTTATCCTGCCGCTGTATAAAGGGGAGCGGTCGAGGCTGTCAAGGATAATCCTGTGTGTCCTTTCGTTTGTATGTGTTATAAAGCATGGCAGTTGAGGATTGGTTATTGTGTCTGTAGAGTAGGAAAACGGTATCGGAGGGTCATCACCTGACTGTTCCGTGGTCCTTGAGAAATCTATGCTCCTTGAGTCTATCCTTGGTGGTGTCCCTGTCTTTAGCCTTCCCAGTCTTAATCCGAGCTCTTTCAGGGAGTCTGAAAGGCCAAGGGATGGAAACTCTCCGGCCCTGCCCGCAGCGTGGCTGTCAAGCCCTATGTGGATCAATCCTTTTAAAAATGTGCCGGTTGTAATAATTACAGCCCCTGCTCCATAAAATGCTTCATGCGAGGTTGATACGCCCGTGACGTGTCCGTCCTTTGTGTTTATCCTTTCAACAGATGCCTGTTTTATTGTCAGCTTCGGTTCTGATTCAAGTACTTCGCGCATTGTAAGACGGTAAAGCACCCTGTCTGCCTGGGCCCTGAGTGACCAGACGGCCGGTCCTTTACTGCTGTTCAGCATCCTGAATTGTATGCCGGCCCTGTCTGTGACCCTGGCCATCTCTCCCCCGAGTGCATCTATCTCTCTTACGAGGTGTCCCTTTGCAAGCCCGCCTATTGCAGGGTTGCAGGACAACTGTGCAATGGTGTCGAGGTTCATGGCAAAGAGGCATGTCGAAAGCCCCATCCGTGCAGAAGCAAGTGCAGCCTCACATCCTGCGTGGCCACCACCTACAACTATGATGTCATATTCAGATTCAGTATACATTTCAGTGGTCAGGGGGCTTCCTCGTTAAACATTATAATGTTTTCTTAACTCGCTTATCTTCTTGTAACCTTCCGGACTAAGTTTTTTGAGGTCGCTTTCGGCTTCTTCGAGTCTTTCAGTCACTTTTGCCTTCAGATCTTCAGGGGTTTTCTCTGCTGCCAATAATCCTACATAGAGGGATGAGACGGCATAGAGGAAACTGATATTTTCCTGGTCCACTTCAAGCAGTCTCTGAAATACAAGCGTGGGAAACAGGGGGTTGTCGACAGCATATACAATGTCGTACATCTTGTCGATTATCAGGGACTCATTAATCATCACATCAACATCAACTACCGGTCTTCCCTTGTCATCCTTGTCAAGATACTCAAAACCCTTCACTGCCTTGATAGTCTCCTGAAAACATTTCTTCTCACAGAAAAATGCCGGGATGTTTATACAGAAAAGTCCGTGAACCATATAGAAGAGCTTTCCATCCTGTCGCTCCCTAACTACCCGTATTTCCTTGCCGCATTTGTCACAGTGTGTTATCAGATTTGTTGCCATGCATGCTCCTTTCATAACAGAAATATTGTCAGACTCAGGCAGTTCTTAAGCTCGGTCTCTACCTTTTATGGTAATAACTGTCCGGTCGATATTGCAAGCCCGCCAAAAGAATATGAACTTCCAGCTTGTCTCCGGGATAGAGGTGAAGGCGTTAAAAAGGCTGTCTGTTTTCCTTCCGGCAGATTTTTCGGGTTTACCTCGTGTGTTGATTGGTGGTATACTAATTCTCATTTTTGGAGATATATTTGAATAGAAACAGACTCTTAAAGGAAGACTTGAAAGGTGTGTTTAAAGGATTATTAATGAGGCTTGTCTTGAGGTTATCTTCTTTCAGTGCAACCAGGATTTTATGTATTCTGTTTTGCCTGTCCCTGCTCTTTTCTTATGCCGTCCCAGCCCTTGCCGCCCAGGAAGCCCCGATAGTGAAAGTGATTGAGATCAAGGGCATGAAGAGGGTTGATGAGGGTGCGATTCGTAAAAGACTTTCCCAGAAAGCAGGACAGCCCCTTGCAGAAGATAATATATCGAAGGATATAAAGAGCATTTACAAGATGGGTTATTTTGAGGATGTAAGGGTGGAGGCCGAACCATTTGAAGGCGGTCTGAAGATAATATATATAGTAAAGGAAAAACCAACGATTGTTAAGGTTGGGTTTCAGGGCAACAGGGAATATGATGACGATAAGCTCAGGGAGCAGATAACCATTACTTCAGGTGCAATCGAGGATGCAACTCTTATCCGGGATAATGTTCATAGACTGAGGGTGTTTTATGAAGGTGAGGGCTACTGGCTTGCCGGTATTGTGCCTGTTGTCAGAAAGATTACAGAAAATGAGGTTTCTCTGACCTTCCTGATCAAAGAGGGCGAAAAGGTGAAGATAAAGGAGATCAGGATAAAGGGGAACCAGGCGTTATCCGACCGAGAGATTAAAAAGGTTATGCAGACAAAGAGCTGGGGTCTCCTGTCATTCATTACATCTGCAGGGTATTATAAAGAGTCCGAAATGAAGGCGGATATAGAGAGGATCAGGAATCTTTACTATGACAACGGTTATCTTAATGTCGTGGTATCCGGTCCTGAAACAAAGCTTACACCGGACAGGACGGGGATGATAGTCAGTCTCACTATCTCCGAAGGGCCTCAATACAGGGTTTCAACCATCAGGTTTGCGGGCAATAAGGCCTATGACGACAAAACCCTTATGGCATTTTTCCCGCTCAGGTCAGGAGAGGTCTTCAGCAGGAAGAAGCTGAGGGAAGGGATCAGGAAAATCACAGACTTTTATTCCGAGAAGGGATATGCCCTTGCTTCTGCGGAGCCTGATATTGTGCCTGACGAGAAGGCTCACAAGGTTTCCATAATTATGAATATTGACGAAGGTGATATCTTCAGGGTCGGCAGGATAGAGATATCGGGTAATTCCAGGACAAAGGATAAGGTTATAAGGAGGGAGATGAGGCTGGACGAGGGGGATATCTTCAACAGCAAACTGCTCAGGCGGAGTTATGAACGGATAAACAATCTGAACTTCTTTGAAACAGTAGACCTCGTGCCCAAGCCGGAGGTTGAGAAGAAGGTAATTGATATTGATATAAAGGTAAAAGAGAAGGCGACCGGTTTTTTGAGTATCGGCGGCGGATACAGTACTGTAGATAGGCTTGTGGCCATGTTGGACCTTACACAGGGAAATCTGTTCGGCACGGGCAGATATATAAAGTTGAAGGGAGAGTTTGGCGGAAGGTCAACATTTTATGAAATTTCATACAAGGACCCATGGTTTCTTGACAGGCCGGTCTCTCTGACCCTGAGTGCTTACAATACAGAGAGAGACTATATCGGGTATAACAAGAAGGCAACTGGCGGGTCGGTAGGGTTTGGCAAGAGATTTAATGATTACTGGAGCTCAAGTCTTGGGTACAGGTATGAGCAGGTAACAATATTCAATGTGTCGGAGGATGCCTCCAATATTATTAAGGAACAGATCGGTACCAACATTACAAGCAGTATAACTCCTGCTGTTGTCAGGGATTCAAGAGATAATTATCTCGACCCTTCAAACGGTTCAAGGAACTCCCTCTTTGTGACTTATTCCGGGCTTGGGGGTGATAACTATTTTGTTAAGGGTTTGCTTGATTCAAAGTGGTTTTTCCCGGTTGGAGAGACAACGGTTTCTCTCAGGGGAAGGGTGGGTTATGCAAGTGGTCTCTTTGACAGAAAACTCCCCCTTTATGAGAGGTTTTACGTAGGGGGTATGTACACCATCAGGGGACTTGACTTTGGAGAGGGTGGACCAAGGGACGAAAACGGCGATGTAATAGGAGGCACAAAGGAGTTGTTATTTAATGCCGAGTATATCGTTCCCCTGCTGGACGAGATCAGGCTTAAGGGAGTTGTCTTTTTTGACCTCGGACGTGCCTATGGAAGCTCCGAGACCTTTGGTAGTGACCTGAGGTATACAACAGGTGCCGGTATCAGGTGGGTTTCACCTATAGGTCCTATTAGGATAGAATATGGATATAACATTGACAGGAGAGACGATGAGAGTACCGGCAGGATAGAATTTGCATTCGGGAGTTTCTTTTGATGGACGTTTGCCTGAATGTCGTAATGATTATACCTAAAAAGGAGGATAGAGTTTAATGAAAAGAGTGGGGATTCTATTGATAATAGGACTGCTTTTCAGCAGTCTTGCCTATGGGGCGGATTTAAAGATCGGGTATGTGAATCTTCAGAAGGCATTAAACGAGTCTGAAGGAGGCAGGAAGGCAAAGGCTGACCTTGATGAAATAATCAAGGCCAAGCAGGTAGTCATAGACAAGAAGGGAAAGGAACTTGAGAAACTGAAGGCAGACCTGGATAAACAGTCGGCCCTGCTTTCAGAGGATGCAAAAAAGGCCAAACAGGAAGACCTTGACAGGAAGATGAGGGATTTTCAGCGGTTTGTTCAGGATGCACAGGCAGAAGTCAAGAAGCGGGAATCCGAATTCACTAACGAGCTTCTGAAGGATTTAAGAAAGATTATAGCCGCGATTGGCAAGGAAGAGCACTATACTCTGATACTTGAAAGAGTTGAGGGCTTTGTCCTCTATGCCGATAAATCCATTGACCTTACTGAAAAGGTTATAAATAAATACAATGAAAAGATGAAGGATGGGAAGTGAGACTCAGGGAGTTGGCGGCTAAAATTGATGCAAAGCCCCTCTCAGATATCGATGTTGAGATAAAAGGGGTTGGGGGCATGGATTCTCTAAAAGAAGGATATTTAACCTACATTACGAGTAATAAATTGATCCCCCAGCTCAGGGCCTCCGCTGCTGCAGCGGTCATTGTCAAGGAGCCAATCCCTGAGATTGATATTCCACAGATTGCTGCTGAAAATCCACTTCTTGCCTTTGCCAGGGCACTGGAAGTCTTTTATGTGCAGCCTCACCGCCCTGAAGGTGTGATGCCAGGGGCCACTGTTTCTGATTCCGTCAGGCTTGGCAGGGATGTAACCGTTTATCCGATGACCTTTCTTGCTGAAGGCGTTATTGTCGGAGACAGGACTGTGGTATACCCCGGAGTCTTCATTGGGAAGGAGTCTTCCATAGGTGAAGACTGCGTTATCCATCCGAATGTTACCATCCGTGAAGGGGTGACGATTGGATCGAGGGTGATAATTCAT
This sequence comes from Nitrospirota bacterium, assembly GCA_035873375.1. Lineage (NCBI taxonomy): Bacteria > Pseudomonadati > Nitrospirota > Nitrospirota bacterium. The sequence goes on from JAYWMQ010000008.1 coordinate 11,972, forward strand.
TCAGGGACTGTAATCGGTTCTGATGGTTTCGGCTATGTCTTCTCAGACGGCAGACACTGCAAGATACCCCAGGTTGGAGGGGTGATTGTTGAGGATGATGTGGAGATTGGCGCCTCCGTTACCATAGACAGGGCAACTACCGGTAACACAAGGATCGGAGAAGGTACAAAGATAGACAATCTGGTGCAGGTAGGCCATAACGTAAGCATAGGTAAACATTGTATTATAGTGGCACAGGTGGGTATAGGCGGGAGCACGGAGATAGGGAATTACGTGACCCTGGCCGGACAGGTAGGTGTTTCAGATCATGTACACATAGAGGATGGCTGTATAGTGGGAGCAATGTCAGGGGTTGTCGGCAGGCTTCAGAAAGGTGTTTATTCCGGTATTCCGGTAATGCCGCATTTTAAATGGCTCAGAGTGAGGGCCCTTTATGAGAGGCTTCCTGAATTGCAGAAAAAGATAAATGAGATTGAAAAAAAAGTAAGCACTGTAGAGAAAGGAGACAGGGATGATTGATGTTAAAGAGGTTATGAAAGCTTTGCCCCACAGATATCCCTTTCTGATGCTTGACAGGGTTACAGAGGTTGAGGAGGGAAAACGGGCTGTGGGAATCAAGAATCTCACCATGAATGAATCATTTTTTCAGGGTCATTTCCCCGGAAACCCTATAATGCCCGGAGTGCTTATCGTCGAGGCCCTGGCGCAACTGTCAGGTGTCCTTGCCTATAAGTCAGGCGCTGCAGGCAAGGTCACTTATTTTTTGAGTATAGAGAAGGCTAAGTTCAGGAAACCCGTGGTGCCGGGTGATCAGCTGAGGTTGGAGGTTAATGTTCTGAGAGGGCGGGGGACGATCTGGAGATTTTCAGGCACTGCCCATGTAGGAGATAAGCTTGTAGCAGAGGCAGAGTTTACAGCTATGGTTACTGACAGGGAGCTGTAGGTATTGATAGGTATGAGATTGATTGAAGAATTCCGGATTGCAAAGAGGAGATAGTTATGTCTGAGATACATGCTACAGCAATAATTCATGATGGTGCTGAAATCGATGAAGATGTCACGATAGGACCATTCTGTATAATCGGGGGCAATGTAAAGATAAAAAAAGGTACGAGACTCATGAACAATGTAATAATTGAAGGTGATGCCGAGATTGGCGACTCCTGTACCGTTTATCCCTTTACAAGTATCGGTCTCCCACCTCAGGACCTTAAATACAAGGATGAGCCTACCGGCGTAAGGATTGGTGATCGGAATATAATTCGTGAGTATATATCGATCCATCGTGGCTCAGTGGGAGGCGATGGATATACAGTGCTTGGTGATGACAATTTCCTGATGGCCTATATCCATATAGCACATGACTGCAAAATTGGAAACAGGACTGTAATGGCAAATGCAGTCACCCTTGCAGGACATGTGAAGATAGAGGATTGTGCCGTAATAGGGGGAATTGTGGCAGTACACCAGTTTAACAGGATTGGTGCATATGCAATGGTGGGCGGTTTCAGTGGTGTGACACAGGATGTGCCTCCCTATATGGTTTCATCAGCCCTGGGTTCAAAGTTAAGGCTTTATGGACTTAATATGGTCGGACTGAAGAGGTATGGTTTTTCTGCAGAGACGCTTTCGGAGTTGAAGAGAGCTTATAATATCCTCTTCAGGGAGGGCTTGACCCTCAAGGATGCCATAAAAAAAGTGCAGGAAGAGCTTCCCTATACTGAAGAGATAGCTCATCTTATCGAGTTTATTAATGCGAACAGGAGGGGTATCTGCAGGCCCGGCAAAAAAGTCGCCGGAGAGAAATAAAGCCGAATAATCCGCAGATTTAGCAGATGAGCCGGATTTTCGGAATCCAGAATCAGGTTTGGGGAATCTAATAAAAATCAAGAGATCAGGAGACGCAGTCTATTTGCATTGCCAGGCCTGAAAGGGATGTAAAGGCTCATGATTTTTCTTTTTGGAATGAAATGAAAAAAATCGGTATTGTATCCGGAAAAGGTGAACTTCCCTGCCTGCTTGCCAGGGAGGCAAGGAGACTTGGCTATTATGTGGTAGTAATAGCACTTGACCCTATTGCCGGCCCTATGAACGGGTGTGCAGATGAGGTGAAGAGAATAAATGTGGGCAGGCTTGGTGAGATAATAAAGACTTTGAAGGCCTCAGGTGTTCAGGAGGCAATAATGGCAGGGAAGGTCTCGAAGAGTCTCATCTACCAGGGCAAGATTATGCCTGATATAAGGGCGGTAAAGCTGCTCTTCACCTTGAAGGACAGAAAGGACGATACCATTCTTCAGGCCATAACTGATGAGATAGAGTCAGAGGGGATAAGAATGCTGAAGACAACGGACTTTGCCAAAGAGATGCTTATGCCGGCCGGGCTTCTCACTCAGCGCAGAACCACTCCGGAAGAGGATAAGGATATTGCGTTTGGTCTTGGTATTGCAAAAGAGATAGGCAGGGTTGATATAGGGCAGACTGTTGTGGTTAAAGGCAGGGCTGTAATGGCGGTTGAGGCTATAGAGGGGACGGATGAGGCGATCCGCAGGGGGGGGAAGCTTGCTGGAGATGGAGCGGTAGTTGTGAAGGTGAGTAAGCCCCAGCAGGATATGCGATACGATGTCCCTGTGGTCGGTCTTGATACATTAAGGGCAATGATTGAGGTGAGGGCATCTGTCCTTGCTGTTGAGAAGGGAATGGCCCTTATCATACAGCGTCAGGAGATGATCTCCACGGCAAATGAGGCCGGGCTCTCAATAATAGGAGTTTGAGGGCATTTTAAAGTTATTGCAAGAAGTTTTTGCGGTTTTTTGTAAACCTTCCTGAAATCTTCGTAAAAAAATGGTATAATATTTAGAGGGATTTTATGCTTTTTACTTTTAGTATCAAGGGTCTTGTTGAATAGTATCCACTTCAAACGGGGGGAGACAATAAGGATGCTGCCAAAGAGAGACAACATTGATGAAATATCTAAATAGATTGCTCCCGCTTTTAGTCCTTCTCTTCACAGCGTTATTACTCATGCTGCTCTGTTATTCAGGAAAGAAACATAATGATGAGATGCTGAAAAGGCATGTCCTTTCATTGTTGGAGGGCTCAAGGGTAAGGCTTACCGAGACCATCAAGACAAGGGTTCTTGCCATTGAGGCACTTTCAGAACACCTTCAGGGCCATCTCTGGAAGGGAGACCCGATTGAAGAGATGAGAGAGATGTTTATCATGATCTCCGATCCCGTATACAGAACTTTTAAAGGGTTTCAGACCATTAACTGGGTTAACAGGGATGGTATTATCGAGTGGACGTATCCCCCTAATGGTGAAGAGCTTGTGAAGGCAATGGCCGGTGACTATTCACAGGAAGCTATACTGAAGGCTGAGAAGTACCGTTCTTTCAGTATTACGCCGGTTATAGAAACAGCCGGTAATAAGCCTGTAGTGGCGGTTTATTACCCAGTTGTGGACAAAAGGGGTGAAATAAAGGGATATGTAGATGGTGTATTTGAGATAAATTCCCTTATTGACGCTTCTGTTACAGACAGGCTTGATGTTGATTTCATGGTGATGCAGGATGGGAAGGCTCTGTTTTCATCGCGAAGTGAACCACTTGAAGGCGGGTGGCCCGGAAATCGTGACCTCTCTCTTATTAACAGTAGCATGGCGGAGGATGTTGTTGAGATTTCCGGTCTCTCCTTGACCCTCCGGATGTGGCCGACAGAGAGGCTGATAAGACTTTACAGGGTTACACACAGGTGGCAGTGGCCCATCCTGATAGGGCTGCCTTTTATGGCGCTTGCTCTCTCCTATGCTGTTTATATACTTCAGAGACATTACGTTGAACTCAAGACAAAGGACAGGGCACTTCAGGAGTCCGAGATAAAATTCCGCTCCCTTGTTGAACATTCCCTTGCCGGGGTATATCTGATTCAGGATGGCCTCTTCAGGTATGTTAATCCGAGGTTTTGTGAGGTCTTTGGTTATAATTCTCCGGAGGAGATCATCGATAAGAAGGGACCTCTGGACCTTACCCGTTCATCTGACTGGCCTGTGGTTGAGGAAAACCCCGTAAGGAGGCATGAAGGAGAGGTTGAGTCAATAAACTATGTCCTCAAGGCAGTAAAAGCCAACGGTGAGGTTTTTGACATCGAGGTATATGGGGCAAATACCCTTTTCAACGGCAGGCCTGCAGTTATAGGAATGCTTCTTGATATAGCGGATAAGAAGAGGCTTGAGGAGCAGCTGAGGCAGTCGCAGAAGCTTGAATCAATAGGCTTGCTGGCGGGTGGCATTGCCCATGATTTCAACAACATCCTTATGGCTATAACAGGATATGCCTCCCTTCTGAATATGAAGTTGAAAGACGGAGCACTCAGGAACCATGTGGATCAGATACTGAAGGCATCCGACAGGGCAGCAAACCTGACGCATGGCCTGCTTGCCTTCAGCCGCAGACAACTGCTCCAGCCACAGCCGGTATATTTCGGGAGGATAATAAGAGATTTCGAGAAGATTTTAAGGCGTGTTATTCCTGAAAATATAGAGTTTGTTATAGATCTCAAGGACACAAAGGCCGTTATGGTAGATCAGGGGCAGATAGAGCAGGTGATAATAAACCTTGCCACAAATGCCAGGGATGCCATGTCAGAGGGTGGAAAACTCATTATTGAGACATTCGAGGTTGCCTTTGATGAGGCTTATCTTGAGGGACATTCATGGGTCAACAAGGGTGGCGGCTTTGTCTGTCTCTCCATCAGTGACACAGGTGACGGGATGGCTCCGTCTGTAAAAGAGCATATTTTTGAGCCTTTTTTTACCACAAAGGGGGTAGGTAAGGGTACCGGGTTAGGCCTTTCGACTGTTTACGGTATCATCAAACAACATAATGGTTTTATCCATGTTTACTCTGAGAAGGGTAAGGGAACAACCTTCAAGGTCTACCTTCCTGTAACAGAGTCGGAGCCGGTAGATATAGGCCATGTTTCAGAGTCTCCCATAAGTGGTGGTTCAGAGACCATCCTCCTGGCTGAGGATGAGAATAACGTGAGGGAGACGATCAAGGAGGCCCTGGAGGAATATGGTTACACCGTGTTTGTTGCACGTGACGGTGAGGAGGCAATGAAGCTTCTGGATGAGAAATCCGGAGAAATTGACCTTATGATACTTGATGTTGTTATGCCGAAAGAGGGCGGAAAGGAAGTGTATGAAAAGGCAAAGGGGCTTGGTTTCAGGGGAGATGTGATTTTTATAAGTGGATACACTATAAGTACCATACAGAACTTTATTCTTGAAGAGGGTATCAATGTTCTTACAAAACCCTTTAGGCCTGTTACGCTTGTGAGAAAGGTGAGAGAGGTCCTGGATAGCAGTGAAAAGAAATGATGAGTATTCAATCCTGGTAGTTGATGATGACGCAGCAGTAAGGGATGTGCTTGTCCTGTTGCTCAGGGATGTTGGCTATAAAGTCACTGATACGGGCAGTCCTGAGGAAGCGCTCAAGCTGATCTCCGAGAAGTCTTTTGATCTTGTCCTTTCAGATATTATCATGCCGGAGATGGATGGCCTGACACTCCTGAAGAAGATTCATCTCAAGGTCTCAGACCTTCCCGTTATATTGCTGACAGCCTATCCTGATCTCGAGCTTTCTATTGAGGCCTTAAAACATGGCGCCCATGATTTCATTATCAAACCCTTTAATCTGGATTACGTACTGCATGCTGTAAAAAAGGCCCTGAATTACTGTGAAGGGGTGAGGCTTCAGAAGGAATACAATAAGAGGCTTGAAAATACAGTAATCGAAAGGACGGCGGAACTCCGGGAGGCCCTCCAGAAGATAAAGGCTGCGAGCATGGAGATAATAGAGAGGCTCACGGTGGCGGCTGAATACAGGGATGAGGATACAGCAAGCCATATACGGAGGATAAGCCTTTATTCAAGGCTTATGGCTGAAGAACTTAGTATGCCTCCGGATTTTATTGAAAATATAACATACGCAAGTCCCATGCATGATGTTGGAAAGATAGGAATACCGGATGGTATACTCCTTAAACCAGGCAAGCTGACAGCGGAGGAGTTTGAGATTGCGAGGGGGCATGCCGACATAGGGTATGAAATTTTAAGGGGGTCATCCTATCCGGTCATACAGATGGGCTCCTCGATTGCGCTAACCCACCATGAGAGATGGGACGGTACAGGTTATCCCTCGGGGCTCAGAGGAGAAGAGATCCCTGTTGAGGGCAGGATTGTGATGCTTGTTGACCAGTATGATGCCTTAAGGTCTACAAGGCCATACAAAAGGGGATTCAGTCACGAGGATACTTATGAGATTATCACTGTGGGGGATGGACGGACAATGCCGGCTCATTTCGACCCCTCGATGTTCGATCTCTTCTTAAGGATACACAAGGAGTTTCAAAATATTTTTGATAAAAATATATAGTCATGATTAGCGTTGTGCAATCCTTTCCTTGTCGCCACCTTGTTCTAACTCAGCCCTGAGACTCTCCACGCGATTCCGGAAATCGGTTGTGAGTCTGGCTGGAATGGTGCGATTCCTTGGAAGCTTGATCTTTAGAGGATTAAGGAATTTACCTTGACGCTTTATGCTGTAATGCAGATGCGGGCCTGTTGAAAGCCCTGTACTTCCAACATAAGCTATAATGTTGCCCTGGCTGACCTTCTTGCCCTTTCTTATTCCCTTCTTTATCCTTGAGAGGTGTCCGTAATATGTTTCATAGCCGTTGGGATGCTTTATTATTACGAGCTTGCCGTATCCACCCTTCCAGCCGGCAAACCTGACAGTACCGTTACCTGCAGCTGAGACCGGTGTCCCCCGGGGTGCTGCATAGTCAATACCTCGGTGGGCCCTGTAGGTTTTCAGGATAGGATGCTTTCTCCTGTAAGTAAATCCGGAACTTATGTATCTGAACCTGAGGGGAGCCCTCATGAGGGCCTTTTTGAGAGAACTCCCTTTACTGTCATAGTAGCCGGTCCTTCCGTCTACCTCAAACCCGTAAGCCTCGTAGGTTTTTCCATTGTTTGTAAATTCTGCGGCAAGTATTTTGCCGTATCCCTTGAAGACGCCATTGAGCCACAGCTCTTCTACAAGCAGCCTGTAACTGTCTCCCCGTCTCAATTCAGTAACAAAATCAATGCTGGATTCAAATATCTCGGCCATGTCAAAGGCAATCCTCACGTGTTCCCTGTCGTTGCCGATGGAATTGATGAGGTTGTCTCTTATGGTCCCGGTAATAACCGATTGACGCTTGTCGTATGCAACCCTGACCTTTTCTGCTGTGAAGCCTTTTGGACCTTTTATTACCTTCAGGTAGTGAGAGTCGTCTATTGAATATCTGAAGTTCTTTATCTCTTCTCTCTCAGACCCGTTCAGCCTGAGAGTGTTTATCACATAGGAGCGGTTAGGTTTTACCTTTATGAGGTTATAGACTTCCTTTGAAGCCCTGGTGAGTTTGTAGAGGGTCGGCATGTCAAGCTCATGTCTCTTAAAGATATCGAAGAGTGTTTCCCCTTTTTTTATAATCCCCGTTATCTCTGTAATTTCAGGGAAGGGCAGTGATATGGGATGTCCCGAGTAGTCATCAGTCGGGGTTTCTCTTCCAGAGAGACTGTTGAGATAAAAGGCAAGAAAAAAAATCATTACAAGTAATAAACCTGACAGTGCTTTCTTCATGCTGATATTATATTATGTTGGGGTGCTTATTGCCAAGTAAAATTGTTCTTTCCCGGAATGGCGATAGGGTTGGCAATAGAGACGGATACTGAGTTTTCACTCATTCTCGTCCCGGCATCCAGCCGGGGCTCCGAGGGAATTATCACGGCTCACCATCCAGGTGAGCCATATGTGATAATTAAATCTGTTCAAACTCGGTATCCGCCTCTATTGTCAAAAGTTGACAGGTTT
>JAYWMQ010000009.1 GCA_035873375.1 Nitrospirota bacterium
TCCGGCTGATCTGACAACGCATTACGATGTGTGCCTCAATAGAGAAAATGTCCCTGATAAGTTCCACAGTTTCTACAGGAAATGGCTGAGATACTATCTGGATTTCTGCCATAAATATGATTTCGAACCATCCGGACCGGACAGTCTTGCGTATTTCAGGGTCACCCTTTAAGAAGTAATTTGCTTAATACAGAATAATGTATGCCGATGTACCATGTCTTTCTACTGCTTCCTGCACTTTTTTCTTCCGCTTTTTCCTGTCACCTTTTATTATTGCTGCAAGTATAGTTTTCTCGGACTTCTTCATCTATGAAAACAGGTTCCCCCGCGTTGCCCCTTGAGGTTACGTGATATACTGCCCCTTCGTATTCTATTCTTAAAGATTTTGCCATGTGTTGACTTTATAGTTTTGTTTCAAAATTGCAAAATTGCAAGAAACAAGACTTGAACTTCCCATTTTTTTCTTATGTCTCTCTGAAAAGTTGCCGGGTTAATAATTGGCCTTATTAGCAGTATTTTTACAAAATAGTTGATTTATAAAAGCCGCGCATATTTTTACGGAAGCTGTTCCATGCATGTGTAGTATACTACTGCCGTGAGCCAGCTCATTTCTCAGAGATGGCATTACATCCACTAATGTATCTACGTAAGGCTTTACGTTTTCAATCATGTTGTCTCTCTTTATCTTTACTATCTTCATTGCTTCACATTTATATTGAATGTGCTCAAATCCTTCATCTCGTACTAAACCTTCGCTTACAGCTCTTTTTACCAGATTACTAAACGATTGATAATTTTTTACGTTAAATCTTTCCTTAAGTGCCATTTCAACCGTGACAAACGCAAGGAACTGAGCTGTAATATTAAATGGGTAGTGAAACCACGAGTAAACTAACAAATTTATAGCAGTAGAAAAGTGACTCCTTACTCTTTCTGGAACTTCTTCTTTTAATTCAATTGATTTCGCCTCCAGATAAATGTCTTTCAGTGTCAGTTTTCGAGTATTACCCGTTTCTTTATTTTCGAACATAAAGAGCTTGTGCCGTTCATCTGGCAATACTATTTCTTCGTATTTCTTCAGATATTCCATACTACTTATTTACTCCTAAAAGTAATTATACAGTTTCTATAGATATACCATATTAAATGGCATTTAACAAGTCTTGTATGGTTTTTTATGATTTGCTAACTGTATAGTACCCTTATTTTCATGATATACAGTTTCTGTTTAATCCTCATGCTAAATATACCTTCGGAAATAAGCACCCGATTTTATACTCTCTGCGTTATGGGCACTACGCTATGCTCTTTGCGCCTTGCCCTCTTATTCTATCGTAAAATAGAGGGTTTTGAGCAGCAATCCGTCTTCATTAGTGATATCAACCCTCCACTCGCCTGTCCATCCGGGGAAGATACGCTTGCTGCTGTAGGTCCTCCAGTTTACGGATTTGACCGGGAGTTTGACTTCCGCCATCAGCTTGTCGCCGTAGAACCATAGATGCCAGATGATGGTATCTTTTGTGGCTCCGGTAATCCTGGTGAAGGCATAGAGTTTTTTAACAGAGCTTGGAAATGTATCCGACACCCCCTGGGGTACGAGGTTTTCCACCGAGGTGGCAATGACAGCCTCAGCGGCCTTCAAGGGTTCCTCCTGGGCCGTGACTTTGGTGGGAAAGAACAGGGCCAGCATCAGGGCCATAACCGGTAATATCTTGTTCCATAACATGTTTTTGTCTCCTTTCTTGTCCTGTTTTTTTATAATCTGAGTCATCTGCGAAATCTGCGGATTAATAAGGTTGTTATCTGTTCATTTCTGTTATATGATAGTTACGTGATAAAAGTTTAGTTAAAATTATACAATATTTTGATCAAACTGACAATCCAATCAGCGTGCACTGAGGTTGAAAGCAGGTCTTTGTTCCTGGTTTTGTGCTGCCAATCCCGACTAACTGATTCAAGGAGATAGAAGATTATGCTGAAAAAATTGATTATCGTACTGCTGCTTCTGTCTTTCATTGTAACAGGTGTCTGGTATGCCGGGATCCCCGACAGGTGGGCGGCCGAGAGGATTGAGGGCTTGCTGCAGGGGGGCAGGATAAGGACGGAACTGCTTGGGTTTAAGAAGACCCCGTTCTTTGGTTTTAGGATAGAGGAAGTCAGGATAAGGCACAACAGGAGACAACTCCTGAGCATAGAAGGGGTTTCCGGAAGGATTGACCCCATAAGCCTTCTCCTCTTCGGGGTAAAGGTTTCATTTACAGGTCACCTCTCAGGCGGTACAATTGCCGGCGAGGCGTTGTTGAAAAGGGACGGCATCAGGGCGGCGATTGATATCCGCTCAGCAAGGCTTGAGGGCCTGGACCTGTTGGCTGACTCGGCAATCAGGGGAAAGGGGAGCCTGGATATGACAGGAGTTATGGATAGAGGGGAGGGGGACCTGTATTTTGAGGTCAAAAACATGGCCCTGAAAGATATACGTAAGGGTGGACTGTACATACCACTGAAGTCTTTTAATCATATGAAGGGGGCTGGTTCGTTTAAGGGTGAGAACTTCCGGATTGATGCTGTGAGTATGGAGGGTGACCACATATATGGCAGACTCAGGAATTGTATGTTGGAAAAGGGCTATTTTGAGGGGACCCTGGAGGTAGTGGCTGAGCCTGGGTTTCCCGAAGAGTCTCTTGTATTGCTGGAGCCCTATAAAGAGTCCCCGGGGTATTATGCGATACCCTTAAAAGGCAAGGTGAGGGATATCCTCTGATACGCATCATGTAGTGATTATCTGTATTTAAAACCGCAATATTCTGTATACCTTTTCCGGCCTTCATTTTTTACTTGACATTCGCCCCAATCTTTAATATTATTAAGAGGTGGGAGAATGTGGTAAAAGGTGGTGAGACGTGCCGGGATTCTCAGGTAAATATTATTACAGTGTTGATCCAAAGGGACGGGTAATGATTCCGGCCCCTTACAGGTCGATACTCCTCAGTAATTATAGCCCAAAACTCTATGTTACCACTGCGGCCTTTGACAAATGCCTTTACCTCTATCCCTTTGAGGAGTGGCAGAGGTTTGAAGAGCGGGTGAGGTCTCTGCCCCAGATGAAGGAGTCGGTGAGGTGGCTGATGAGGAGGGTTGTTGCCTCTGCCCATGAGTGCGAGATGGACAGGCAGGGGAGGATTCTTATACCTGCATCCCTCAGGACGGATACTGATATTAATGGTGAGGTAGCGGTTGTCGGGCAGTTTGACAAGATGGAACTGTGGAACAAGAAGGAATGGGATAAGGTTGTTAATCCCGCAAAGATAGACAGAAAGGTAATGGAGGAGGAACTTGCATCCCTTGGGATGTGAGGGGTTGATGACAGATACAGTCACAGATACAGTTATAGTACATGTTCCCGTCCTCACCCAGGAACTGATGGCCCTGCTGAATCCGGTTATCAATGGTGTGTACCTGGATGCAACTCTTGGTGGCGGTGGACATACAAGGGAATTACTCAAAAGGCTCGGACCGGAGGGGGTTGTCATTGCCTTGGACAGGGATGAAGAGGCCCTTGAGAGGGCAGCGATTGAAATAAATGACCCGAGGGTCAGGTATGTGCACGGGAGTTTTTCCGATATGGCAGACAAGGTAAGGGCCATGGGTTATCACGAAATAGACGGAGTTATTATGGACCTTGGGCTCTCCATGACACAGATGAAGGATGAAAGCCGGGGGTTCAGCTTTCATTCAAAGGAGCCCCTTGATATGAGGATGGACAGGGATTTGCCGGTAACGGCAGGGGAGATTGTTAATAAATGGAGTGAACGTGATATAGAGAGGATCCTCAGGGAATACGGTGAGGAGAGGAAGGCCTTGCAGATAGCAAGGGAAATCGTGAGGCAGAGGAAGAGGGAGAGGATTGAAACCTGCTTGCAGTTGGCCGCCATTGTAGAGAGGGTATATAGAAGGCGGGGAAGGACTCATCCGGCTACAAAGACTTTTCAGGCATTGAGAATTGCTGTAAATGACGAACTGAACCAGCTGTCTGAGGGGCTCTCAAATGCCCTGAAAATATTGAAAAAGGGTGGACGTCTCTGTGTAATAACCTATCACTCTCTTGAGGACAGGATTGTGAAGAGATTTATCCTTGCTGCCGAGAGGCAGGAAGGGTCTCTGGTAAGGCTTAACAAGAAGCCGATCATTCCTCTCAGAGATGAACAGAGGAGGAATCCCTCTTCAAGGAGTGCGAAACTAAGGGGGGCGGAGAAGCTATGATTTACAGAAAGAGAAGAAGTCTCCTTGGCTGGCTTGTCAAACCGTTATTGATTGTCATTGCCGTTTTTCTCCTTTTTTCCATTGTCTGGCTTCGTTCCAATGTTACGGCCTTTGAGTACGAGTTGGGACAGTTACAGAAGCAGAAGGCCACTCTGATAAAGGAGAGGCGGGAGCTGATTGCAGAAAGGTCCCAGATAGCCTCCATGAAGAAGATCCAGTATATAGCAGGCAAGAAGATGGGGCTTGTTTATCCCGACAGGAAAAGGGTTTTCTTTGTTAAAAGCGATCGTGGCCCAACACCATACACGGCTGGTCTGAGGGAAAGATAAATTCCGGAATTGCAGCAATGATAAGTGATAAGTGACTGTAATGTAGTAAGGGTTCCCCTGATAGAGGGGAGTGGGAAGTAGAAGGGTAGTTAACTTTATCAGCTTGCAGGCCTGTAAACTTACCTGTTAGCTATTAAGGGGAGTCGGGGGATGAAAAGACGGCCGCTTATTATAGCTACGGTGATCGCAGTCGGATTTCTGATCATTTTTGCCCGGCTTGCTGAACTCATGCTGTTTGATCATGAAAAGCTCCTGAGGCTTGCGACAATACAGCATACAAAGGGACAGAATATCCTTGTAAGAAGGGGCGGGATATATGACCGCAGAGGCAGGGAGCTGGCTGTAAGCCTCGACCGTCTCTCCCTTTACGGTGATCCCTCCATGATTGATTCCCCTGAGTATGTTGCCCGTAGGCTCAGCAGGGTTATAAAGACCAACAAATCCACTCTCAGAAATAAACTGAAGGAAGAAAAAAAACGTTATGTATCGCTTGCGCGAAGGGTCTCGCCTGAACAGGCAGTAGCAGTACTGAAGCTGAAACTTAAAGGTATAGGCATTGAGCCGGATTCGGAGAGATTTTACCCCAAGGGCTTTCTTGCCTCCCATGTGCTGGGGTTTATTGATATTGACAATCGTGGCCGGGAGGGTGTGGAGAAGAGGTATGACAGCGCACTTACCGCTGATGGCGGGAGGATTTATCTTGCCAGGGACGCCCGTGGTAACATACTTTACAGGGGTGATGATTACGAGTCGATAGGTAACAGTATTGTGCTCACCATTGATGAAGGGTTACAATATATTGTTGAGTCAGAGCTTGAGACCGCGGTTAAGAAGTGGAAGTCCCAATCTGCCACTGTAATAATGATGGACCCCCATACCGGAGAGATACTCGCCCTTGCAAACAGGCCGACCTTTGATCCGAACAAGCCTGGTGCATACAGGGCAGCCAATAGACGGAACAGGGCCGTTACAGACCTTTATGAGCCTGGCTCAACCTTCAAGATCGTCATGGCTGCCGCTGCGCTTGAAGAAAAGATAGCAACGCTGAATACAGAGGTTGACTGTTCTGAAGGAGAGATAGAAGTGGGGGGTAAAAAGATAAGGGATACCCATAAGCACGGGGTGCTTACCCTGAGGGAGATAATCCAGAAATCGTCAAATGTGGGTGCCGTAAAGATGACCCTCAAGCTTGGCCCTGAAAGGTTTTATAAATATGCGAAGGTCTTTGGTTTTGGAGACAGGACAGGTATTGACCTTACCGGAGAGGTATCAGGTGTTGTAAAGCCGCCTCACAGCTGGTCAGGAACGACTATCGGGGCTATGGCAATAGGGTATGAGGTGCTGGTATCACCCCTTCAGGTGCTGAGGGCATATTCTGTGATTGCCAATGGCGGTTATCTTGTTAAACCCTATGTGGTTGCAAAGACCCTCGGCCCTGCCGGCAGGGTGCTGCAGGAAGGCAGGCCCGAGCGGATGAGGGTTATTTCAGCAGAGACGGTGGAACGCCTGAGGGAGGCCTTTGTAACCGTTACTGAAGAAGGGGGTACTGCACCGAGGGCGTCTGTTTACGGCAATACGGTTGCAGGGAAAACAGGGACATCACGGATGATTGACCCCCGCACAGGCAGATATTCCCGCAGGGATTTTGTCAGCTCCTTTGTCGGTTTTGTCCCTGCTGATGACCCCTTGTTTGCCATTATAGTGGTTATATGGAAACCGCGAGGAGAATATTATGGAGGACAGGTGGCAGCACCGGTCTTCAGGGCCATAGCCGAAAAGGCCCTTACATACAGGTTTATACCTATGGAAAACAGGGGAGACAATAATATACTCGTGATGGGGCAGCCCGTCAGGGGCGGGCAGGAGAGTCAGGATTTTTGATTGTATGGTTATGAGACTCGGTGAACTTATAGAGGGATTGATGCCGGTTGCCGTCACAGGTGACTGTCTTGTAGAGGGGCTTTCCTGCGATTCAAGGAATGTCGGAGAGGGAGACCTCTTTTTTGCTGTGAGTGGTGAGCATTTTGACGGCAATGAGTTTATCACGGATGCCCTGATGAGGGGAGCGGGGGCCATTGTGTCCGGGAGCCCCCTACCCCTGTCATTGGATGTCCCATATGTGCAGGTGCAGGATATATACACTGCCATGGCAGGTATTGCCGACAGGTTTTGCGGCCATCCCTCGGGGAAGCTCTCCGTTACAGGTATTACCGGGACCAACGGCAAGACCACTACATCTTACATACTCCATAAAATCCTGTCAGCTAACGGTATAAGGGCAGGACTGCTCGGCACTATAAGATATATCCTCGGCACCCGGGAGTTAAGGGGCAGGTTTACCACCCCGGAAGCGCTGGATTTTCAGAGGATGCTTGCAGATATGCATGACAGAGGCATAACCCATGCAGTAGCTGAGGTCTCATCACATGCACTCTCGCTGAAGAGGGTCGACTTTACGGACTTTGATATCGCTGTATTTACAAATCTTACAAGAGACCACCTCGATTTCCACGGAGATATGGAGGCATATTTCAGGGCCAAGAGGAGACTCTTCCTGGAACTTGCCCGGCACGCTGCAGTGGTTAATATAGATGATCCCTATGGCAGGAGGCTGGTTAGCGAGATAAGGGGAGGCCTGGGGCAGGGGGCAGATTTTCGCATCATAACCTGCGGTATTGACAGTGATGATGCCGAGCTTCGGGCAGTTGAGATAAAGGAAGGGTTTGATGGCCTTGATTTCACCGTGATGTATGGCCCGGAAGTGTTCCGTGTCAGTTCCCCGCTGCTTGGTGTAACGAATGTGTATAACATACTGTCAGCCATTGGGGCCTCTGTTGCCCTGGGGATAGGGTGGGAGCGGATAGTTGAAGGCGTGAGGCAGTGCGGGGGGGTTGAGGGCAGGATGGAGCCTGTAAAGGCTGGTCAGGGTTTTCTTGCCATTGTCGACTATGCACATACTCCCGATGCCCTTCAAAAGGTGTTGGAGACGCTCAGAAGGCTGACACGAGGCCGTATTATCACGGTCTTTGGCTGCGGGGGTGACAGGGACAGGGGAAAGAGGCCGGAGATGGGAAGGATTGCTGTTGAACTCAGTGACACGGCGATTGTTACCTCGGATAACCCGAGAACCGAGGATCCCGTTGGCATTGTTGATGACATAATAAGGGGTATGAAAAAGGGAGAATATATTGTTGAGCCTGACAGAAAGAGGGCCATTGAAGAGGCTGTCAGGATTGCAGGTCCTGATGATGTTGTGCTCATTGCAGGAAAGGGACATGAGGAGTATCAGGAGATAGGCGGAGTGAGGTATCCCTTTAGTGACCGGGAGGTTTTGAGAGAGGCGATTACGGGATTGACGATTGAGGATTGACTACTCAAGGCTGTCTCTCGCAAAGGCGCAAAGGTCGCAAAGATTAGGGGATTGACCATTGACTAATGATAAATGATAAATGATAAATGACTAATAATAAATAACAGGGATTGAGGAAGATTAGAGGATGAGCAGATATACATTGACAGAGATACTGGAGGCAACTTCAGGCAGGCTTATACTCAGAGGGGCCGATGCCTTTAGTGGTGTTTCCATAGATTCAAGGACAATAAAGGATGGGGAGCTTTTTGTTGCCTTGCAGGGAGAGAGATTTGACGGACACCTCTTTGTTGACGAGGCACTGAAGAAGGGTGTGGGAGCCATTGTGAGCTATCCACCTGTAGTACCAAGGGGAAGGAGTATTATTCATGTGAACAATACCCTGCGGGCCCTTCAGCGGATAGCCCGTTACAGGCGGATGAGCAGGCAGGTGAGTGTTATAGGTGTGACAGGCACTAATGGCAAGACAACAACAAAGGAGATGATAACCGTAGTCCTTAATGGACGGTATAAGGTCCTCAGCAGCAGGGGAAATCTTAATAACCAGATCGGGCTTCCGCTCTGCCTTACCGACCTTGATGACCACGATATGGCGGTACTTGAAATGGGTGCAACCAAGGCAGGTGATATACGGGAACTGTCGGATATTGCCAGGCCTGACATCGGGGTGATAACCAATATAGGACCTGCACATCTTGAGGGGTTTGGTTCCCTTGAGACAGTGCGTGATACAAAGTATGAGATACTTGATTTTGCAAAGACAGCGGTTCTTAATATCGATGACCCTATTATCAGTGAGAGGCCCGGACAGTGTAGCAGGGTTGTTACCTTTGGCCTGAAAGAGGGGGCAGATGTCCGGGCGGATGATATTGTGTATGAAGAGGGGGGGCTGAGTTTCAGGGTGCATCTGAAAGAGGGAGGTTCTTCTGATATAAGGCTCAGGGTCCTCGGGTTATTCAATGTTTACAATGCCCTTGCCGCAGTGGCTGTATGCCGGATTCTAAATGTACCTATAAGTAACATCAGTTCGTCTCTCAGTGAGTTTGGAGGTGTTCCGATGAGGCTTGAACTGAAGGAACTGAAGGGTGCACTGGTTATAAGTGACCTCTACAATGCCAACCCTGCTTCAATGGAGGAGGCTGTAAAGGAGCTGGTCAGGCTAAGGAGGGGCCGTGCTGTGGCGGTTCTTGGCGACATGCTTGAGCTTGGCTCTTACGGGGAGCAGGCCCACAGAAAGCTTGGCAGGTGGCTTGCCACACTGAATGTGGATGTGCTCATTGCAGTAGGGGATCTGATGTCCTATACATGTGAGGAATTTTCAGCAGGGAACGGCAATTTAAAGGCCTTGCATGCCAGAGACCCGCGGGAGGCGCGCGAGATACTGTTGGGTATGGTCGGGAAGGAGGATACGGTTTTGATAAAAGGCTCAAGAGGAATGAGGCTTGAGGGGGTTCTGGAAGATTAATGTTATACGAACTTCTATACGGCCTCAGTGAATACTATTTTCCGTTCAATGTATTCAGATACATTACATTCAGGACCGTCCTTGCTGCAATCACCGCTTCCCTGCTGACATTCATGCTGGCGCCCTTTGTGATTGCGAGGCTCAGGAGTTTCAGCCTGACGCAGCAGATAAGAGAGGACGGACCAAAGACACATATCTCAAAGGCCGGTACTCCGACCATGGGGGGGATACTGATACTTGCCGGCATTCTCCTGACGGCCTTATTGTGGATGGATCTTAAAAACCCCTATACCTGGGTATTGATTGCCGCTACCTCCGGATTTGGTCTTATAGGCCTGGCGGATGATTATCTCAAGGTCGTAAGAAGGAATCACAAGGGCCTGAGGGCATGCTACAAGTTTGCCCTTCAGATAATCCTTGCCTCGGCTATCAGCCTTTTTCTGTATCATAATCCCCTTGACCCATACAGCACAAAGCTGAGCGTGCCTTTCTTCAAGAGGTTGCTTATTGACCTGGGGGTCTTTTATATTCCGTTTTCCGTGTTTGTTGTTGTCGGGTCATCAAACGCCGTTAATCTCACTGACGGTATAGACGGTCTTGCCATAGGGCTTGTTGCCATTGCAGCCCTTGCAAGCGGTGTCCTTGTCTATGTCAGCGGTCATGCCCGGCTTGCCCAGTATCTGCAGGTACTCTATCTGCCGGGCACAGGGGAGCTTACGGTATTTTGTGGTGCAATGTTCGGCTCTGCCCTGGGCTTTCTCTGGTACAATGCCTACCCTGCAGATGTATTCATGGGGGACGTGGGCTCTCTGGGGCTCGGTGGCGCCCTCGGCACACTTGCAGTAATAACCAAACACGAGATTGTCCTTGCCCTGGTTGGCGGGATATTTGTGGTGGAGACGGTCTCCGTCATACTTCAGGTACTTTCGTTCAAGCTTACAGGCAGGCGGGTCTTTAGAATGGCCCCTATCCACCACCATTTTGAGGTAAAGGGATGGCCTGAGCCGAAAACAGTTGTAAGGTTCTGGATAGTGGGGATTATTCTGGCCCTGCTGAGCCTGTCAACCCTGAAACTGAGGTAGACCAATTGAAGATTGAATACTGAATATTGAATATTTAATTACATAAATAATAAAGAGGTAATAGTCAATTGTCAATTGTCAATCATCAATCGTCAATTAAATCCAGCCGGGCGCTGGTTGTCGGTCTTGGCCGAAGTGGTCTTGCTGCCGCAAGGCTGCTACATTTCCTCAAGGCTGAAGTGACTGTAACGGATACAAGGGACAGGGAAGTGCTTTCTCAAGCACTCAAAAACCTTCCCGGTGATATAAGGGTTGAGGCAGGTGTCCATTCTCCTGCCCTTCTTGAGGATACGGATATGGTGGTAGTAAGTCCCGGGGTTTCCCTGAATCAGCCTTTTTTTGACCTGGCCGGGGAACGCGGGATTGAGGTGATAGGTGAGATGGAGCTTGCCTTCAGGGTGTTAAGGCCCTACGGCATACCATGGGTGGCCATTACAGGCACCAACGGCAAATCAACCACGACCACCATGATTGACATGATGTTGACAAGGGGAGGTTTCAGGGTGATAACAGGTGGAAACCTTGGCACTGCAATAACAGAGGAGGTTTTGAGGTGCCTGAAGGATGACACGGCAGGGGATGTGGAGTATGTAGTTGTTGAGGTCTCTTCTTTTCAGCTCGAAAGCATACGGGACTTTGCCCCGTCTCTGGCATCCATCCTGAACATTACCCCGGACCACCTTGACAGATATAAGGATATGGAGGGCTATATTAAGGCAAAGACCGGGATTTTCAGGAATCAGACCCGTGATGACTGTCTCATACTGAACCTGGATGACCCGCTTGTCAGGGAACTCGGCTCTCATGCGCCCTCTGAGGTCTTTTATTTCACCAGGCAGGAGAATCCGCTGACAAGCAGGGGCGGGGTTACCCCGCCCATTCCTCGGGGTGCTTATCTGAGGGATGGATGGCTCTGTATAAATGCTGACGGGAAAGAGGACAGGGTTTTAAGGGTTGAGGATGTAAGGATAAAGGGTGTTCATAATATAGAGAATGCACTCGCTGCCTCACTTAATGCATTCCTTTGCGGTGTGGACATGGCGGCAATCAGGGATGTGCTCTCAGAGTTCAGTGGACTTGAGCACAGGATGGAGTTTGTGGAGGAGGTTGAGGGTGTCTCGTTTTACAATGATTCAAAAGGGACCAATATTGGTTCGGTTATAAAATCTCTTGAGGGTTTTCAGGATGGCGTCATCCTTATCCTTGGCGGCAGGGACAAGGGCAATGACTTTATTCCACTGAGGGAATATATGAGGGGAAGGGTGAAGGGGCTTGTGGTTATCGGTGAGGCACGGGAGAAGATAATCAGGCAGCTTGACGGTGTTACCGCCGCTTTAGAGGCTGAAGATATGACCGATGCGGTTACAAAGGCATATTCCATGGCAGGGGCAGGGGATGTGGTACTCCTGTCTCCGGGATGTGCGAGTTTTGATATGTTTGAGGATTTTGAGCACAGGGGAGAGGTTTTTAAGGAGTCTGTAAGGAGGCTGAAGAAGGCATTGGTTGTTCAGGAATAACAATTATGGATAATAAAGAGCTGATGATGGAGAGTAAAGAGAACAGAAGAGCCGACAGGTGGTTGCTCTTTATTGTCCTGCTCCTCTCTTTTACAGGTGTGGTGATGGTGTACAGTTCAACAGCACTGCTGCCCATCTCGAAATCCGGGGGGACGATTGCCGGGGGCTCGGATTTCCAGTTTATCTATCTGAAAAAGCATGTTATGACCTTGCTTATAGCCATGGTCTCCATGTGGTTTTTCTACCGGATAAGCCCGGGCACATTAAAAAAGTGGTCCTATCCACTCCTTATCCTCTCAATGCTGCTCCTGCTCTGTGTGTTTATCCCGGGGCTTGGTGTGAAGATCAACGGGGCAAGGAGATGGCTGAGACTCTGGCCATCGACCTTTCAGCCGGCTGAGCTTGCAAAGTTTGCAATGGTTCTCTCCCTTGCGGGTTATCTTTCCTCTCCCCGGTATAACAGGGACAGTTTTAAGGCGTTTATGAAACCCCTCGTTGTAATGTTTGCCTTGCAGGGTATAATCATGATGCAGCCTGATTTCGGTGGGGCCTTTACCCTTGGGCTTATCACCTTTTCCATGCTCTTTCTGGCAGGGGCCAGGATAAAATTTATATTCCTTGCGCTTGTCTCGTTGCTGCCTGTTGTGATTAAGCTCCTGATGGAGCCCTACAGGCTGGAGAGGCTTCTTACCTTCCTTAATCCCTGGAAAGACCCCTATGGTAGCGGTTTTCAGCTTGTGCAGTCCTTTATTGCCCTTGGCAGCGGGGGCCTGAAAGGTGTGGGGCTCGGTGAGAGCAGGCAGAAACTGAGTTTTCTGCCTGAGGTTAATACAGACTTTATATTCTCACTGATTGGTGAAGAGCTTGGTTTGCTCGGTGTTGCCGTAGTGTTGTGCCTCTTTATCGCCTTTTTTATCCGGGGTCTGAAGGTTGCGGACAAGGCACAGAGTCCCTTTTCTTATTATGTGGCATTCGGACTGACCATGATGATAACCATGCAGGCATTGATAAATATGTCGGTTGTCACAGGGCTTGTTCCCACAAAGGGTTTGCCCCTGCCGTTTATAAGCTATGGCGGCTCATCACTGCTTGTTAATTTTATGGCAGCAGGCACGCTGTTGAGGATATCGAGGTCTGACCTGGAGCAGTACAGCCTTCCGAGTCGCGATATGCTTATAAAGAGGAGAGCGAGATTAAAGACCCGAAGACTCAGGAGGTCATTGCGATGAGGGTTGTGATTGCCGGGGGCGGTACTGGAGGTCACCTGTATCCCGGGCTTGCCCTTGCTGAGGAGTTAAAGAAAAGAGACCCCCGAACAGAGATTGTATTTATGGGTACAGGGCACGGGATTGAGGCAAGGGTTGTGCCGAGGGAAGGTTACACAATAAAGTTTATCCCGGCAGAGGGGTTTGTGGGTGTCTCCCTTTTTAAGAAGGGCCGCTCCCTTTACAGGTTTATGCAGGCGCTGAAGGAGAGTTACGGTTATCTGAGGGAGATTCGTCCTGAAATAGTGGTTGGTTCAGGCGGTTATGCCTCTCTGGCGCCGCTTGTAATGGCGTGGATGCTCTCCATACCAACGATGCTCCTTGAGCAGAACACCGTTGCAGGAAGGGCAAACAGGTTATTGGGCTATATTGTGAAGTCCATATGCATCACCTATCAGGACAGTATGGCCTATTTCCCGAGAGAAAAGGTGCACCTTACGGGAAATCCGGTCAGAGAGAGGATTTTGAAAGGTAGCAAGTCTTCGGGCCTCAGGCTTTTTTCCCTCGGTGACGGCCTCTTTACCATATTCATATTCGGAGGAAGCGCCGGGGCTGAATCAATAAACAGGGCCATGATGGATGCACTGCAGTATCTCCTTGATCTCAGAGAGAATATCCAGTTTCTTCATCAGACAGGTGAAAAGGATTTTGAAACAGTCAGGGATGCATACAGAAGCTATGGATACACGGGGATGGTGACGCCCTTTATATATCAGATGCCGGAGGCATACGCTGTTGCAGACCTTGTTGTCTCAAGGTCAGGTGCAACTACGCTTGCAGAGATATGTGTTACGGGCAAGCCATCGATACTTGTTCCCTACCCTTATGCTGCAGCAAACCACCAGGAGGTTAATGCCGGAAAGCTTGAGAGGCTTGGTGCAGCAGTAATGGTTCGTAATATCGAGCTTAACGGAAAGAGGCTTTCCGGGGAGATAAGGAGGCTGTATAATGACCCCGGATTGAGGGAAAATATGAGGACAAAGGCCATGGGTCTTGGAAGGCCGGATGCAGTAAAGAGGATTGCGGATATTGCTTTAAGTCTGATTTCGCTTGAAAGGAGCAGGGAAGAATGTTTGAACAGTTCAGAGTAATACATTTTGTAGGAATCGGCGGGATCGGTATGAGCGGCATAGCAGAGGTGCTTCGAAACCTCGGCTATGAGGTTACCGGTTCCGACGTCAGGGAGTCTGATAACACGAGAAGGCTCAGAGAGATGGGGATTAAAATATATATAGGACACAGGCCGGACAATGTTGATAGCGCCCATGTTGTTGTAATATCCTCTGCTGTCAGGGATGACAACATTGAGGTTTTGGAGGCACGTCTGAAATCCATACCTGTAATACCAAGGGCGGAGATGCTTGCGGAATTAGGGAGGCTTAAATACAGTATCCTCGTTGCAGGTGCACATGGAAAGACCACTACCACATCCTTGATCTCTGCAATTGTATCCGGCGCAGGTCTTGATCCCACTGTTGTTATCGGCGGACGGCTTAAGGCCACAGGCTCAAATGCAAGGCTGGGACAGGGTGATTTTCTCATTGCAGAAGCAGACGAGAGTGACGGATCATTTCTCAAGCTGTCTCCGACCATAGCCCTGGCTACAAATATCGACAGGGAGCACATGGACTATTTCAGGAGCATGGAGGCCCTCTGCAATGCCTTCAGGGAGTTCCTTGACAAGGTCCCTTTTTATGGCATATCGATACTCTCCATGGAGAACGCCTATCTGAGGAGGATTATGGGTGAGCTTCAAAGGAAATATATTACCTTTGGTTTCTCTCCCGAGGCTGACATGAGGGCCTATGACGTTAGTGCAGAGGGCCTTGGCATGAGTTTCAGGGTGGTTGACGGGGGGGTTGATCTCGGAGAGTTCAGGATACCCCTTGTTGGTGTACATAATGTCCTTAATGCACTGAGTGCCATCTGTGTTGCCTCGGAGTTGAGGATTGACGTGGATATAGTGAGGGAGACCCTTGCTTCTTTTTCAGGGATTCAACGAAGGTTTGAGTTCAAGGGAGAGTTTTCAGGGGCAAAGGTATATGATGATTACGGTCATCATCCTACAGAGATCAGGGCTACCCTTGGGTCGGTCAGCAGGGCGGTAAACGGAAGGTTTGTCGTTGTGTTCCAGCCACACAGGTATTCAAGGACAAAAGAGCTGATGCAGGAGTTCGTTGATTCGTTTGAGGGGGTGGATGTGCTCTATCTTATGGACATATACCCCGCAGGTGAGAGACCTATTAATGGTGTCAGCTCGGAGCTTCTGTACAGGGAGATGAAGGGCCGGGTAAAGGATGTCAGGTATATAAAGGAGAGAAATTATATGGTGGCGGACATTGGTGAGGAATTGAGAGAGGGCGACCTCCTTCTCACCCTTGGTGCCGGGGATGTATGGAAGGTGGGAGAGGAGATATTGAATAGCAGCAGGCAGTAATGAGCAGGCAGGTAACAGAATAATTGAACAGGGGTAGATAATGGTCCCGGATTACAGTTTAAAAGAGAGATTAAGCGAAGGGTTTAACGGAGATATTCTGACTGATATAATGCTCAGGGATTATACGTCTCTGAGGATAGGCGGCAAGGCTGATTATATCTTCATGCCCTCTGATATATTAAGCCTGAAGGGACTTGTTGATGCGCTTGCAACAGAGGGTTTTGGGTATGTCCTGATAGGCGGTGGAACGAACCTCCTGGTGACGGATGCCGGGGTGCAGGATGTGGTTATAAACATGAAGGCTTTTCAGAGTCTTGAGAAGCTTAAGGATAGAGGTGACAACAGCGGTGATGATGTCAGGTTTTTTGCCCAGTCAGGTCTTCCGCTGCAGAGGCTCATATCTTTTTGCAGGGAAGACGGGCTTTCAGGGCTTGAAGGGCTTGTTGGAATTCCGGGGACGGTAGGGGGTGCGGTTTTTGGTAATGCCGGGGCCTATGGCTGCGAAATTATGGATGTTGTGCAGAAGGTTACTGTTTTAAAGGGGGGCAGTATTGTGGTCCTCGACAGGAAAGATATAAATGCGTCGTATCGCTCCGGCGGGTTTTCTCCGGATACGGTGATACTCGGAGTTCACATGCAATTGAAGAGGGATGACAAGGATGCCCTGCAGGAGAGGATGAAGGAATTTTTACAGATGAAGAAAAAGACGCAGCCACTTGGAGAGCGGTCAGCAGGCTGCGTCTTTAAAAATCCCCCGGCTGAGTCTGCGGCAAGACTGATTGATGAGGCCGGGTTTAAGGGGATGAGGGTTGGGGATATAGAGGTAAGCACTCTGCATGCAAACTTTTTTATAAATAAAGGGCAGGGCACGGCTGGAGATTTTCTGGCCCTCATGGATGCTGTGGCTGACGGGATAGTGAAGAGGTTTGGTATTGTTCTTGAGCCGGAGATAGGGATTATCGGGAAGAGATGAAAGAACTGATCACGGAGAAACGCATAGGTGTGATTGCCGGTGGTATATCTGCCGAGAGGGAGGTCTCACTGAAGAGCGGCAACGCTGTCCTTGGTGCCCTGAAGGGCAGAGGCTATGATGCGGTCTTTATAGATGCCACAGAAGGCATATGTGAGACGCTGAGAGAGGAAGGGATAGAGATTGCCTTTCTTGCCTTGCATGGCGGCTGGGGAGAGGACGGTTCCGTTCAGGGAATGCTTGAGGTTATGGGTGTCCCATACACGGGCTCGGGAGTCCTGGCATCAGCGCTTGCAATGGACAAGGAGGCATCAAAGAAGATATTTCTGTATCACGGTCTCAGGGTGCCTCCCTTTATGGTTATAGGGTCAGGGGGTGGGAGTAGTGAGGATGAAGCTGCCAATATTTTGCCTCCGTTTCCTGCTCCATGGGTTGTCAAGCCTTCAAGGGAGGGTTCGAGTGTTGGGGTTAGTGTCATAAATTCACGTGAGGAACTGAAAAAGGCTATAGAAGGGGCCCTTGCTTATGGCAGCAGGGTCATTGTGGAGAGTTTTATTGAGGGCCGGGAGGTTCACGTAGGGGTTCTTGGAGAGAGCGTGCTTGGCGGGGTTGAGGTAAGGCCCGGCAGGAGGTTTTATGATTATCACTCCAAGTATACGCCGGGAATGACTGAATATATACTCCCGCCGGAGATAGACGAGGAGACAATGGAAAGGGTAAGGGATGTTTCATTCAGGGCGCATGAGGTCCTGGGGTGCAGGGGTGCTACAAGGGTTGACCTGATAGTGGATGGATCGGGTTCACCCTGTCTGCTTGAAGTCAACACCATACCGGGAATGACGGAGACATCGCTCCTGCCGAAGATAGCAGCACTTGCCGGGTATGATTTCCCCTCACTCATAGAGGCGATCATCCTGGATGCCCTGAACAGAAGAGGAGAGAAATGAGCCGGGGACTTAAGAAAAAGAGTAACAGGATAAAAAAGGAGAGGAAACTTTTTGCAAGGATTTTTTTACATCCCCTCTTTTTAAAGTCCGTTTTCTTTATTGCCCTGACAGGGGTTATTGGTCTGTCAGGGGTTTATCTGTATGGAAAGACAGCAGACATCATGCGGATTAACCGGATAGAAGTAACGGGGAACAAACACCTCTCTGACAAGGAGATCATCTCCCTGATGAAACTCGGACAGGGGGAGAGTATGCTGAGGATAAGCAGCAGGGAACTTAGTGAGCGGGTGCTTGAATCGCCCTGGATCAGGGACGTGGTTATCAGGAAGGAGCTTCCCCATACGCTGATAGTAAAAGTAAAGGAGGCGGAACCCCTTGCCCTGCTGAAGAGAAAAGGGCGCCTGTATATTGTAAGCAGAGGGGGCGAGGTCCTTGAAGAACTGAGTCAGACCATTGCCTTTCTGCCGGTGATAAAAATGGATTCCATAAAGAAATCCCTCCTTAAAGAGGCGCTGAAAGTTGCCGGGATTGTGAGGGAGGATGCTTTTTTTTCTGATGAAGAGATAGAGATTATTGCAAAGACGCCGGAAGAGATGACCTTGAAGATCGGAGACCTGACAATCAAGATCGGCAAGGGAGATTACCGCAGGAAGCTGGCAAGGCTTGTACAGCTGGAGGATGAGATTGTCAGAAGAGGGATACCTGCCGGTTATGTGGACCTCAGGTTTTCCAGGAGGGTTATAGTGAGAGCGGCAAAGGGGAGAGGATAGATGGAGAAGGGACCGATCGTAGCCGGACTTGATGTAGGCACAACAAAGATTTGTGCCATTGTTGGTCAGGCTGTTGAGGGGAAGATGAATATTCTTGCCCTTGGTGCTTCACCTTCAAAAGGGTTGAGAAAGGGTATGGTTGTAAATATTGAGACAACGGTTGAGTCAATCATAAATGCCGTGAAGGATGCGGAGAGGGCTGCAGGAGTTGAGATCAATTCCGTCTGTGTCGGGATAGCAGGCGGTCATATAAAGAGTTTTGAGAGCTATGGGGCTGTTGGTATAAGGAGCAGGGAGGTAACCAGGGGAGATGTTGACAGGGCGCTTGAAGCTGCAAAAGCGGTGTATGTGCCGCTCGACAGGGAAGTGCTCCATGTTATACCCGTAGAGTACGTGGTTGACGGGCAGGACGGGATAATGAACCCTGTGGGTATGTCCGGTGTCAGGCTTGAGGCAAGGGTGCAGATTGTGACCGGCTCTGTCTCGGCAGTACAGAACCTCATAAGGTGCTGCGAGAAGGCGGGGCTGCAGGTCATTGATATAGTCCTTGAACCCCTGGCATCAGCGCTGTCAACACTGACGGATGACGAAAAGAGCCAGGGTGTGGTGCTTGTGGATATCGGGGGCGGGACAACGGATATCGCCTTTTACAGGAATGGTGTCCTCTCCCATACGTCTGTTATTGCAGTGGGCGGAAATCATTTCACAAATGACCTTGCCATAGGTCTGAGGCTTCCTGTCCAGGAGGCTGAGAGGGTCAAGAAGCTCTACGGCATGGCAATGGCAGGGCATGAGGATAAAGCGGAAGGTGTGAGGATAATGGTTGCCGGAAGAGATGAAAAGACCATACCAAGGAGTTATATCACCGAGATAATTCAGCCAAGGTGTGAAGAGGTAATAGATCTTGTGAGGGTTGAACTCAGGAAGGCAGGGGCATATGATGAGGTCTCCTACGGGATTGTCCTGACTGGCGGCGGTTCACAGCTTTCGGGCCTCGACAGGATGGCGGAGGCGATGCTGGGACTGCCGATAAGGGTGGGGATGCCTGTAAATGTAGGGGGCATTAAGAATATTGTCTCTGATCCGATGTACTCCACAGGTGTGGGGCTTTTGATTTACGGTTCAGAGACGGAAGTGCCCCCGATTAATTACGGTGACCTCTTTGGCAATATCCTGAAGAAGATGAAGGGATGGGTGAGGGGGTTTTTGAGAAGGTGATAGTTGAGGATATTATTGATATATTTATTTAATGAAAGGAGGTTTTTATGTTTGAGATCGAAGAGCTGATGGAGCAGACGGCAAAGATCAGGGTAGTCGGGGTAGGGGGGGCTGGTGGAAATGCAGTAAATAACATGATTGCAGCCAACCTCAAAGGCATTGATTTTATCGCAATTAATACAGACCTCCAGGTGCTTGAAACATCACTGGCCCCTCAGAAGATACAGATAGGTGCGGACCTGACAAGGGGGCTTGGTGCAGGTTCAAATCCTGATATCGGACGTCAGGCCGCACTTCATGACTACGATGCAATTGCAGAGAGACTTCAGGGCTCGGACATGGTCTTCATCACTGCCGGAATGGGAGGGGGAACAGGAACCGGCGCCTCTTCCGTGGTTGCCTCTATTGCCAAGGAACTCGGTGCACTTACAGTGGCGGTAATCACAAAGCCTTTCTTTTATGAAGGGAAAAAGAGGCTTATGAATGCAGAAGAGGGGATAAAGGAACTGAGACAGCATGTGGATACAATCATAGTGATTCCAAACGACAGGATATCACTGGTGGTGGAAAAGGGTACGCCCCTGCTAAAGTCCTTTACTGTGGCAAATAATGTCCTGAGGCAGGCTGTTCAGGGTATTTCGGACCTCATTCTGACACCGGGACTGATTAACCTCGACTTTGCAGATGTGAAGACGGTTATAGAGGATTCTGGCAGGGCAGTTATCGGTATTGGATCAGGCAGTGGTGAGGCCGGGGCTGTTGATGCGGCAAAGAAGGCAATATCGAATCCCCTGCTTGAGGACTCGTCGGTGGAGGGTGCAAGAGGTATCCTTGTAAATATTACCGGCGGCATAGAACTCTCTCTGAGTGCAGTCCAGGATGCAACCGGACTGATTCACGATTCTGCACATGAGGATGTAAATATCATCTTTGGTGCGGTAATAGACCCTGACATGACGGACGAGGTCAGGATTACTGTTATTGCCACGGGGTTTGAGCCCAAAAAAGAGAAGGTTGTCCTTGAAGACGTAAAGACGTGGAGGCCAAAACCCTCTCTTCAATTAAAGGCAAAGGCCCAACACACCGGTGCCGAGAGGGTCTTGTCGAAGACGCTGAAAGGTATGTCCTCAGAGCCCCTGCCTACAGAGCTTATGTCTTACGATGATCCATATGATATGCCGCCTTATCTGAGAAAATCCGAGTAACGGGTGTGCTTTACAGGTACGATAAATAGCAGGCAAAGTCTTTCTTACCCACGCAGGGGTCTCTATTCTTCCATCCCCCGGAGGCCCCTGCACCCTTAAAAAACCCTTGAAAACTATTTACTGCAGAGGCGCGGGAGACGAAGAATCAGGGTCTGCTTTTATGTTTGTATTTTTTCCTGTTGAAATCAGCGAAATCTGAGTAATCTGCGGATATAATTCCTGGTTTTCTGCGGTAAAATTTATCAGTACTAATTGTTTTTTCCAGCAAGCCGGATGGCCTCGGAGAGACTGATCTTGCCTGTATACAGTGCCTTGCCCGTAATGGCTCCCCACAATCCCCTGATATCCATAAGCTTCTTTATGTCATCAAGGGAAGAGATTCCACCGGAGGCAATCACAGGGATTTCGAGTACCTCTGTCATGGCCCTTGTTGCTTCAATATCGGGGCCTGTGAGCATTCCGTCCCGTGATATGTCGGTGTAGATTATTCCTGCAGCCCCCAGCTCCTGAACCTTGAGTGCAAATTCCATGGCATCAATTTCCGTTATCTCTTCCCAGCCCTTTACAGCAACATTGCCGTCTCTTGCGTCAATGCCGACAAGTATCCTTCCCGGGTATTTCTCTGAGGCATTTTTCACAAGTTCCGGATTCTCTACAGCAGAGGTGCCGAGGATAACCCGGTCTATACCTATGGAGAGAAGCTCATCTATTCGGTCCATATCCCTGATACCCCCTCCTGCCTCAAGGGGGACATCAACAGCTTTCCTTATATTCTTTATGCTTTCAAGATTTTTCTGAGTGCCTGTAAAGGCGCCGTCAAGATCAACTATATGTATGAGTGTCGCCCCCTCCTCCACCCACCTCTTTGCTACGGCAACAGGGTCTTTTGAGTAAGACGTAACCAGCTCCTTTTTGCCCTGAAGGAGCCTTACACACTCTCCATTCTTGAGGTCTATTGCAGGTATTATTATCATGGCAAATAATATAACATATTTATGATGATTTTTGACTCTGTTTATGCCTTGCCCTGGGCCTCCGGTGCCCTGAAAAGTCGTTTTAGTTTATAATTAACAGAACAGGAGGTGTGTCATGCAATTTTTTATATTAATTGCTATTATTATTGCCATGGCCCTTGTGGTTTTTGCCGTACAGAATGCAACGGCCGTAACACTGACTTTTCTTGCCTGGGAGTTTTCAGGTTCCCTTGCCGTTATACTCGCCTTAACCTTTGCTGCAGGTGTGCTGACAGGAATATTCCTCTCCGCACCGACATGGCTGAGAAAGTCAAAGGAAGGGAGGGTGCAGAAGAGACGGATTCAGGAGCTTGAAAAAGAGCTTTCAAAGTCAACGGAGGAGCAGGGTAAACCCGAAGTTGATTGACAAAAAAAGATGAATTTTTATATTATATATGACTCGGTCACGAAAAAGGCTCTCTTTTGAGTATTTGTGACTGGAATTAACCGGATTTGTATTTTAATTGAATAAATTTTTTCGAAAGGGAAGGTAGAAGAGATGAAGACCTGCTTTGCCAAAAAAGGTGAGTTTGAGAGGAAATGGTATTTAGTCGATGCATCCGACAAGGTACTGGGAAGACTTGCCACAAGGATAGCAACCTATCTCAGGGGCAAACACAAGGCCCAGTTTACTCCGAATGTTGATACAGGTGATTTCATTGTGGTAGTTAACGCAGAGAAGGTGACATTAACGGGAAAGAAACTTGACGATAAGATTTATTATCATCATACAGGTTATCCTGGTGGTATAAAGGCCGAGACTGCAAGAAAGAGACTTCAGCGCAAGCCGGAAGCAGTCATTATGGATGCTGTCTGGGGCATGCTGCCCAAAAACAGGCTCGGAAGGGCAATGCTTAAGAAGCTGAAGGTCTACCGTGGTGCTGAACATCCTCATGAGTCACAGCAGCCGGAGACAATAACTCTGTAAAGGCGTTTATTCAGGTTGTTTTGAAAATACGTAATAACTGATAAACAAGTAACTAACGAACAAGGAGTGGTGGATGGCAGAGATTGTATATCAGGCAACAGGCAGGAGAAAGACCTCGGTTGCAAGGGTTATCTTAAAGCCGGGGACAGGGCAGGTAGTGGTTAACAAGCGGCCTATTGAGAACTATTTCCCGAGGGAGACCCTCCGGATGGTAGTCCGGCAGCCACTTGAGCTTGTAGGGATGTATAACAAGCTTGATGTCCAGGT
The DNA here is from genome assembly GCA_035873375.1 of Nitrospirota bacterium. Classification (NCBI taxonomy): domain Bacteria; kingdom Pseudomonadati; phylum Nitrospirota; species Nitrospirota bacterium. The sequence continues at coordinate 23,044 of JAYWMQ010000009.1, forward strand.
GACTGTTGATGGTGGTGGCCTTTCAGGTCAGGCCGGAGCTGTAAGGCACGGGATTGCAAGGGCATTGCTTAATGTTGATTCCGACCTGAGGCCGAAGCTCAAGAAAGAAGGATTACTCACCAGGGACCCCAGGATGAGGGAAAGAAAGAAGTACGGCCAGAAGGGTGCCAGGAAGAGATTCCAGTTCTCCAAGAGGTAAAATCCGGTTAGCCGCAGAGAGCACGGAGAACGCAGAGAGAATTTTTTTACTTCTTTTCTCTGCGCACCACTGCGTCCTTTGCGGTTTATCTATGTCCAGGTAAAAAGATGCTTAAAGTGGCTATATGCGGCGGTAGCGGATATGCAGGCAGCGAGTTGCTCCGCCTCCTTTCTCTGCATCGCGAAGTCAGGATAACGGCTGTTACCTCAGAGCGTTCATCCGGCAGGAAAGTCGTGGATTTGTTTCCCCATCTCATGGGCTCGCTTGAGCTTGAGTTTGAGCCTTTAAGGCCGGAGATTCTCCTCAAAAAGGCTGATCTTTTCTTTATGGCCCTTCCCCATGCAGCCTCACAGGAAGCGGTTAATTTCTTCTACTCAAGGAAAAAACATGTTGTTGACCTGTCAGCCGATTTCAGGCTGAAAGATCCGGCAATATACGAAGAATGGTACAGCACCAGACATGAATATCCCTCAGTGCTCAAAAAGGCAGTCTATGGATTGCCGGAAATCTACCGCAGGAATATAAAGAAGACAAGGGTTGTAGCCAACCCCGGCTGTTATCCTACAGGGGCGTTGCTCGGTCTTTATCCTGCCTTAAAAGAGGGTTTGATTGAGGCTGGCTCCATAGTTATAGACTCAAAGTCAGGCACTTCCGGCGCAGGGCGAAAGGCCGCTATCCCCTATTCTTTCTGTGAGGTAAACGAGTCCTTCAGGGCTTACGGGATTGCCACGCACAGGCATACACCCGAGATTGAGCAGGAACTCTCCATAATCCATGGCACACAGGTGACGATCAACTTCACACCCCATCTGCTGCCTGTAAACAGGGGAATCCTGACCACCATCTATTGCAGGCTGAAGGGGGATACTTCAACAGGTCATCTCCTTGAATGTTACCGGGATATCTACAAAAAAGAGCCTTTTGTAAGGGTTTATGATGAGGGGAATCTGCCTGATATCAGGAATGTCCGCGGAACGAACTTCTGTGATATCGGGATGAAGGTCAATCAGAGGACAGGAACGCTTGTTGTTGTTACTGCAATAGACAACCTCCTGAAGGGCGCTTCAGGCCAGGCAATACAGAACATGAATATCATGATGGGTTTTAAAGAGACCGAGGGCCTTAATCTGCTTGCACCTTTGCCGTAAAACCTTCCAGAGTTGTTAATGTCTATGCAAATATCAATCTTTTTTCTTTGGGCTTCGGGACAGGATCTCCAAATTCTTTTGCGGTATCAATCCATAGCTGAATTGCTTCTTGAACATTTTTTATCGCTTCTTCATAGGTTTGCCCATGTGCCAAGCACCCAGGAAGTTCAGGCACCTCGGTAACGAAGGCGTTGTCCTCTCTACTCCAGTAAATTATAATTTCATATTTGTACATTACTTGCCTCCAAGTTTATATTTGAGAATTATGTTCCTTACCTGTTTCACCTGATAAGGCTTTGCCTTATTTCCTTCTTGTTGAAGATTAATCTTTTCAATTATCCCTTCTTTTCTGAATAAGTGATGGCTGCCTCTAACTCGCATTTCAAACCCTAATTTCTTTAGTAGATTGCGCAAATCTTCAAACTTAATATTGGCATCTGACGTGCCACTTAAAATCTGCAAAATTAATTTTTCAGATTTGCCCATTTTTATTTTAACAAAAAGGAAATCGGTTTGTTATACATCGTCTTGTGTTTTTTGATAATGGTGACCATCAATTCTTTTTCTGCCAGTGGATGAAACGAATAAGTCATGGATTGATTTTTTTACGAATCTTTCCAAAAACATCTTCGCCTGGAATTGTCTTAACTTTTCCTGTCCTTAGTTCTTCAACCCTCTTCTCTGCTTCTTCAACCCATAATTTATCAATCTCTTTATCTGGTGGATTAAGGCTTTCATGTAGTTTATTCACCAGTAATGTCCTGACCTCCACAGGCAAAGATATCGCTTCAGAAATAAGTTCATCTGTTTTTATCATAGCCCCTCCTTTTTACAATGATAGTATCATAATTCAGAAACAAAATCAACACACGTAAAACGCAAAAATTAAAGCACAGATGAAATTCCACTCAGCAATAACACCAATATACCTAAAACGAAATTTACCTTTACTAAATTCAGGGATAATTTTTGTAAAGATGCTTTTTTATTTGTGGATCCGGTTCTTCCAATCCTGGGAGTCAGCACCAAACCTCTATAAAAATGAACAGCAACCATTACTGAAACTGCAATGTGCTTTAATGTCAAAACCAAAGTCCAATTATTTCCAAAAATCTCAATCCCGGAAAACTTTTTATTGAATATTGTTAATACAATCCCTGTAACAATTAAAAGAATTATACTATAGTTTGCTAAAGGAGTAAATCTTTTAGAAATTTCTCCCATTAGTTTCCCGCTTTCTGCACCCAAAACTTGCTTTGACGATGGTATGGCAATAAAAAGTATAAAGGTAATTCCTCCAATCCATATAACCGTCGCTAAGAGATGCAGCCAATAAGATATTGCCAATATTAGCTCTTCCATTATTATCCTCCGTAAAAATTTGATTTACAGATTGGGGAAGCAGATTGTTTTTTTGAGCAACCTGCTTCCCCTGAGCAAGGATTTGCCTACTTTGTCTTTATAGGCGGAAGGCAGCCACAGCCACATGAGCTTTTTGTCTCGATTTTGATAGGAATTTTCTTTTCTGCAGGCTGTTTTTTTGTTTCTTTTGCCACTGTTATCACCTCCTTTTTGCTTAAGTTATTGCGTAGTTACTTATATAGCTTGGTAAAAAATATATTATCCTTATTTAGTTTTTGCTTTGCGTATTTCCCCTATACGTACTTGTTCACCTAAACATCCACAGGTACAGATTCGATTAAGTCTTTGCCGGCATTCTTCCAGTGCCTCCCGGTTCAAAGAGT